>JAQUON010000014.1:6215-18074 GCA_028717045.1 Candidatus Omnitrophota bacterium
TAACCTGGCATTCCTTCGGATACAGATACAGCGGCAGTATACGGGAGGCATCGGTAGTCTTTTTCTCTCTGATCATGCCTTCTGCAAGCCTGGCAATACGCAACGCTGCTATCTGCCAATAATCTTTATCGAGTAAAACTGCCCTCTTTATGCCTGCTATGATTTGTTCCCGGCATACGGCTAAGCCGTCGCCAAAAGCAATGACTTCCTGCTTGCGTACAGCTTTCCGGGCTATAGCATCAACAAGCGTATCAGGCGTAAGTAACATATACGGGCTGATACGTGTAAACCTTCCCCTGGAGTTTCTATAAAGGGCGGTGTATACCAGGCTTCTTTTGGCGTCGATGAGCGGGACAATAATCCCTTCAAATCTTTCGGCGTTACGTGCTAATATATCCAGCGTAGGTATTCCTACGACCGGCTTTTGCAATGACCAGGCCATGCCTTTTATTGCGGCAATACCTATGCGTAACCCTGTAAATGAGCCGGGCCCTATCCCACAGGCAAAATAATCGATGTCTTCCAATTTCCAGCCCCACGCGCCTGTGGTTTGTTGAATAATAGGCAGCAACAAAGAAGACAGCCTTGTGCCTGTCTCCAGGGTATATTCGCATACCCTGGCATTGTCAGAGAGACACAGGCATACGCGTTTTGTCGATGTATCAAGGCTTAATAATCTCATGTATTTCCCTGAGTAATGCGCGGTAGCGGCTTCCGTGCGCAGTAAAGATAAGTTTACGGCTCTTTCCCGATACGATACGCAAAGAAATCCCTAAGAATGCTTCGGGTATAAGGCCTCCCAGCCTCTCTGCCCATTCTACTACTGTCACGCCGGCATCAAACATGTATTCCTCATATCCCACGTCGCTGATCTGCCTCTCCCGAGCAACCCTATAGAGGTCAAAATGAAACAGCGGGATCTTCGATTGCTCATACTGGCGCAGCAGCACAAAAGTGGGGCTTACAATCTCTTGGGGCGCTATGCCCAAACCCCAGGCAATACCTTTTGTAAATACGGTTTTCCCGGAACCCAGTTCGCCCGTAAGGCAAAGTATATCTCCCGGCTGAAGCAGCGCAGCAATCTTTTTCGCGAGCATGCGCGTTTGTCGTTCCGAATGGCTCAAAAATTTCATCTCTCTATTTTTCAAAAATGACGGAAACCTGCACCTGATACCTTGCGCTGCGCACCATCCCTGCGAATAAGCGTAAGGCCGTATTTTCTATCGGCGATTTCTCCGATAGGCCTAAAGACAAAATTCTTTTTTGCGTGCAACGCATGGGCCTTTTTTCGGGGCACGGTAAAAAGCAATTCGAATTCCTCGCCGCTAGATAACGCATCCTCTATGCCCTTTGCCTGCCCGCTCTTTGGGATAAGGCTCTCATAGAGTATTGCGCCTTTGGAGCTTGCATGCAAGATATGGCCGAGGTCCTGTGCCAACCCGTCAGAAACATCGATCATTGCCGAAGGTTTGCAATACCGGCAGAGAAAACGCGCCTCTTGCAGGCGTGGCGTAAAACGGAGGTGTTTTCCGACGCGCGAGCCTCCGAAGGAACCGGTTACAAAAATAATATCCCCTTTACTGGCGCCGCTTCGCAAAAGCAGGTATTTCTTTTCCACTACGCCTGCGACACAGCAATCGATAACCAGTTTTTGCGAACGGCTGATGTCGCCTCCAACCACATTCACTTTATAGCGCCTTGCGATGTCGCTAAGGCCTTTCAGTATCTTGTCGACGAACTGGACTGTACTGTGCATAGGCAAACCAAGAGACACGAGCGCAAAGCGCGGTATGCCGGCACACGCAGCAATATCGCTTAAAGAAACAGCCATTGCCTTTCTGCCGATAAGGTAGGGACTATCTTTAGAGGTAAAATCAACCCCTTCAATTATCATATCGCAGGTAAAAAGCTGGTACGTACCCTTATCCAACTTCACTACCGCGCAATCATCCCCTACCCCTTTTATGACGCTGGAATCCGTTTTAAGTAATTTTTGTATTCTGCGGATGAGCCCAAATTCTCCGAGCGCAGAGAGGCGCATACCTTTTAATCCTTTATTTTTCCGGCGATATTTCTGGAAAAAGGCGGCCTGAGTATCCCTTTTTCGGTAATTATCGCGGTAATCAGTTCCTGCGGCGTTACGTCAAAAGCAGGATTATATACACGGATACCTTCGGGGGCAATAGGTTTTTTAAAAAATAAACTCACTACCTCTTCCCTGGGCCTCTCCTCAATGGGAATATCCTCTCCCGAAGAGATGCATAGGTCAAAGGTCGAAGAAGGCGCAGCAACATAAAAGGGCACCTTATGGTATGTACTCAATACCGCAACACTATAGGTACCGATCTTGTTAGCAGTATCGCCGTTAGCCGCTATCCTGTCGGCGCCGACAATCACTGCATCGATTTTGCCCTGGCGCATAAGGGTTGCCGCCATATTATCGCAGATAAGGGTTACGTCGATACCGTGCCTCCTGAGTTCCCAGGCGGTAAGCCTGGCGCCCTGAAGCATGGGCCTGGTTTCGCAGGCAAATACCTTTACCTTCTTGCCTTTTTCTTTTGCGGCGTATATCACTCCCAGGGCTGTTCCGTAATCAATGGTTGCCAGCGCGCCTGCGTTACACACGGTCAATATGCGGTCTCCACTTTTGATCAATGATTGGCCGAAACTGCCGATCTTCCTTGAAACGGATTTGTCGTGCTCAAGAAGAGAAAGGGCTTCCTGTAGGAGCGCCTGCTTGATTTCGGAAACCGGGCAATAACGGTTGCGCTGCAGCGCTGCTTCGATTTTTTCCAATCCCCAGAAAAGGTTCCTTGCAGTGGGGCGCGAAGACCCCACAAGCGTTATCAGGCGCTTCAACTCTATTGCAAGCGCCTTATAATCCTTGGCTTTGGAATTTCTTATCCCCAGCCAGACTGCAAATGCGGCTGCTGCGCCGAGCGCAGGGGCCCCGCGTATTTTCATCGATTTGATGGCTCGGCATAAATCCGCAGTGCTACGTATATCAAGAAATACCAAGCGGCCGGGCAATGCATTCTGGTCAACAATCGTTACCTTCCCCTGTTTCCACGCAATAGTCTCAACGGACATGGTCATACCCTCTTGTTTTGCTTTGCGATTTTCTGCTCCAAGGCATGTATCTGCTTGCCGATCTCTTCCCGCAAGCCCTCCAATCGGCCGGGCCCTAATAAAGTAAGCACCTTTTTATACGATACAAGCGCCCCTTGAAAATCCCCCAGGTTGAAAAGGGCATCTGCCAGGTTATCATAGGTCACGGCCCGCTTCGGGTCAAGTGCAAGCGCTTTTTTAAAACACTCGATTGCCTCGGTGTGCTGCCCGATATTATTCAAGAGCCATCCTTTATTATGATAAATGGTGGCGTAATCCGGCTCTACCTCAATTCCTTTATTAAAATAACGCAAGGCCTCATCGATTATCCCCAGCTCCACCATAGAAAGGGCGCGGTCATTGTACGCAGCCCCGTCAGAAGGATTGTGCCGTATCGCTGCGTCGAAATGCGTTATTGCCGCCTCGAAATCTTCTTTCAGTATCATGATCTGGCCTTTGAAATATTCGATTTCCCCTTTCAGGCCTTTCCTCTGCGCCTCAAAAAGGCCCTCCCGGGCAAGCTCGGTCGCCTCATCGACAGTGCCATAGGTAATCGCGTCATCTAATTGAAGCCTCAGGTCGCTCAGTTGGCCGTGAGTACTCATTGTTTATAACCCTATTATTTTTGCCGCTACGCTCTTTTTGACATTGATTGCGCGGGACGGACAGGTTTCCTGGCAACAAAAACAAGCGATGCATTTGGAATAATCAAACACAATGCCCTTCTTCTTCATCGTGATTGCCTTGGTAGGACAGGCCTTCACACAGCCTGCGCAACGGATACAATGGTCTCGTTCCACGCAAGGGTAATACCTGATGAGTTTTTTTGCCAAAGAAATCACTGCAGCAGGAAGCTTCTGCGACAAGGACGATGCGGTAGGAAGTAGAAAAGGCGGATTCACACAGTCTGCCAGACGCTCCCCGAGTATCTCGATATCCTCAATTGCGTGAGTTCCGATACGGCGCAGCGCCGCAATCTTGGTAGTAGTAACATCCAAAGGCGTAATGCCCATAAGCAACGCCAGTATACTATCTATCGCCACGCAGTCAGCGCCTGCTAGCAATACGCCGGCCTCGCGTAATTTCCCCGTCGTGCCGGGGCCCTCTCCTTCCAGCGCCGTAATCCCGTCAACCACAGTCAAGGCAGGTCGTATTTCGTTATAAATATCGACGAGAATTCCCGCGAACTCATCGCGCTTGAAATAGTTCTTGTGCAGTTCGGTCTTATAGGTCCCGGATACCAGGCCAAAAAGGTTCTTGACCGCTGCGGTAAGCACGGTCAACTGATGGGTTTTAAATTTAGGGACGTTCACGACATAATCGCAGTGGTCAAGCCAGGTCGTAAGGGGAAATTTGCCCCGCCAGCGCCTTTTGTCAAAATCAACCAGTGCAACGCCTTCCTGAGCACACATCTCCTTCATTCCTGTTGCTTCGTAGACTGCGTTAACATTCTCAACCTGATACCCCCATACGCTCGGCCCGTCGCCGAGCATAAGAGTACAATCGATTGTTTTTAAAAGCCTGATTACCGCCCTGACGACTTCAGGGTGGGTGGTAATGCCGTACTCGGCAGGTTTGGCTATCAAAAGGTTCGGTTTTACCAATACCCTGCTTCTGGGTTTGATGAATTCAGCAATGCCGCCAAGAAGCGCAACAGCGTTTTTGACGCTTTCAAAAACCGAAGCAGGGTCGTAGGTACGGCATTTGATAAGCGAAACTTTTGTTTTCATTGCAGGTTAAAAAAAGAAACTGCGTTTTCAGTAGTCACTCTTGACACTTCTTCTTTCCCGACGCCTTTAATGCGCGCCACTTCCTCAGCAAGAACCTCTATATACATCGGCTCGTTGCGCCTGCCCCTGTGCCCTTCAGGCGAAAGAAAAGGGGCATCTGTCTCAAGGAACATCCTCTCAAGGGGGGCGGCTTTTACCAATGCCCGAAGGGCATCCGCCTTTTTGTAGGTGATATTACACGTAAACGATACGAAAAAACCAAGGTCCAGTATATGCGCCAGGAACGCCTCGTCACCCGCAAAGCAATGCATGACAATTTTATGGGGAAGCAAGGGTTTCAAGACAGCCATGGTATCCTCGGGTGCCTGGCGATTATGGACCACCATAGGCAGGTTTAATTCCTTTGCCAGGCTCGCAAGGCCGGAAAATAACTTATACTGATTCTGCGGGCGCGAATAATTCTTGTAATAATCAAGCCCTATCTCTCCGATGGCCACGACCTTGGTTTCTGCGGCCAACGCCCTAATAAGGGGGACCATATCCTCGCCGGCAGTGTCAGCGTCGTGCGGATGGATACCCACCGCAGCGTATACCGGTTCATAACGGGCAGCCAGTTCCACTGATTTCCTTGAGCCGTTAAGGCTAGAGCCGATATTGATTAGAGAAGCAATCCCTTTTTCTTTTGCCCGCAGGATGACATCGTCTCTATCCTGGTCGAATTCGGGAAAGTCAAGATGACAATGGGTATCAACAAGCATTAGCGCGTATTCTCTATACGGGGGAATAACGGTTGGCCCTTATTTATCTTATTCTTCCCTATCTGTGCTTCGATCTGGGAAGCGGTCTGCGGCATAAACGGAGAGAGTGAATGACCAACCTGCCTTATGACATCGACCAGGATACGGATAAAAGCCTCTAGCTCCTCCTTCTTGCCCTCTTTCGCCAGATTCCACGGCTTGGCATCTTCTACGTACTTATTTGCCATGCTCACCGGTTCCCATATTTTTTCCAGTGCCAGGCTAAAATTAAAGGTGGTTGCGGTAAGGGCATCCTCGATTTGACGATGAAGCCCCGCAAGGCAGGCTACAATGCGCGTTATCCGCTCATCATATATTTCATTGCGCGGCGAAGGGACTGCTCCCTGATAGTATTTCTCAACCATAGTGAGTGTCCGATAGAGAAGGTTTCCTAAGTCGTTCGCCAGGTCGCTGTTGAACCTCCTGACAATCGCCTCTTCTGAAAAGTTGCCGTCAAGCCCGAAAGGGACGTCTTTGAGCAAAAAGTACCTGTACACATCAATGCCGTATTTATCTACCATTTCCAAAGGGTTTACTACGTTACCTACCGATTTCGACATCTTGGCTGCGTCGATCAGCCACCAGCCATGGGCGCAGATCGTATCAGGCATACGTATTCCCAGCGCCTTCAGAATTATAGGCCAGTACACTGCATGCTGCCTTAATATATCCTTTCCGATCATATGCACTATTTGAGTATCATCGCCCCACCAGCCGGAAACGTAGTCTCCTTTTGCATCAAACCCTCCCACCGCACTGATATAATTGATAAGGGCGTCAAACCAGACGTAGGTAACGTGCTCTTTACTGAACGGTACGGGGATGCCCCAGGAAAGTCTCTGCGTAGGCCTTGAGATACATAGGTCGCTTAGGGTATTGATGTGAAGAAAACTCAAGACTTCTTCCTGGCGGCTCGCAGGCTGGATAAAGCGGGGGTTATTCTTGATATAATCGATGAGCCAGCTTTGATACGCCGAAATCTTGAAAAAATAATTGACCTCGCGTATCTTCTCAAGCGGCCGCTTACAGTCAGGGCAAAGAGAATCCGACAGCTGGGTTTGTGTCCAGAATATTTCGCACGGCGTACAATACCATCCTTCGTATTTAGCGGAATAAATCTCTTTCTTGTCATAGAGCAACTGCAGTGCCCTCTGCACCGTCGCGATATGCCTCTGTTGGGTGGTACGGATAAAATCATCGTAAGAGATATTCAGTTTTTCCCAAAGCCCCTTAAACTGCACCACGACTTTATCTACGAATTCCTGGGCGCTTAACCCGGCCTCGTCCGCAGCCTTTTGGATCTTCTGGCCATGCTCATCAGTGCCGGTTAGGAAAAGGACATTTTCTTTTTTTAACGCCCCGCGCATAAACCGGGCCATGGTATCTGCGGCAATCGTGGTATATGAATGCCCTATGTGCGGAGAGGCATTTACGTAGTATATAGGAGTAGTAATGTAGAATTTTTGCTTCATCGCAAAGATTTTATTTAAAACTCATTTCGATCTGTGTGCCGTCTTCAAGCTCTACGGTTGCTGTCCGCTTAAACACATTGACGCTTACGACTTTGCCTTTGCCGGTAGGGGTATGCACCCGCTCGCCTTCCCTGGGCATTCCTTTGGACAAAAGCTTGTATGTCTCATATTCAAAGGAGAGGCAGCACATAAGCCTTCCGCATATGCCTGATATTTTAGGCGGGTTAAGCGACAACCCTTCCTCTTTTGCCATCTTTATGGTTACCGGTTCAAAATCGGTAAGAAACGTAGCGCAGCAAAGCCTCCTGCCGCATGGGCCGAACCCGCCGAAGAGTTTTGCCTCGTCCCGCACGCCGATCTGGCGTAACTCAATACGGGTCCTGAAAATCTTGGCAAGGTCTTTTACCAGCTCTCTAAAGTCAACGCGGCCCTCCGCGGTAAAATAGAATATTATC
This sequence comes from Candidatus Omnitrophota bacterium, assembly GCA_028717045.1. Classification (GTDB taxonomy): domain Bacteria; phylum Omnitrophota; class Gorgyraeia; order Gygaellales; family Profunditerraquicolaceae; genus SURF-25. Next base: position 13,778 of record JAQUON010000014.1, read on the forward strand.
TTGGTCCGGTCAAAGGAGTATTCCGCGCGTACCAGCTTCATGGTCAGTTTATGCTCGTCTATTTTTTTGGCGCACGTTAAGAATGCCTCTTTTGACTTGGTCCGGTTGTCCGCGATCTGTTTTAAATCCCTTTCGCTTGCGATACGGGTGACTTTTTTTGGCGGCTGTTTAGGCTTTGCTTCTGTCTCCTGCTTCAAAGAAACCACCTGGCCGTAATCAAGGCCGCGGTCATGTTCAACAATACAATAATCGCCCTCTTTGATATCCGCATCGCTTGAGCTATATACATATATCTGGCCAGAATCTCTGAGCCTGACTAACACTAATTTTTCCATATGGTGGCCTGCAAGTTTGCAATAAGGAGTTTTACGTTGATATTTCTCTCCAGGTTAAACAAGGTCTCGCAAATCGTATTAAAAATGCCGTCTAATTCTGAAAATGAATAACGCTTCATCATCCGCAATAATTCTTCCTGCTCCTGGGCGTGTATTAACCCGTCGTGCGCAAGCCCGATTTTGACCATATACATATCCCTGAACCAACCGGCAAGCATATTCAGTCGGGTTTTGAGAAACTGCCTGTTTTGTTCCGTTGACTTGCCTATATTCCAGCAAGAAGGTCTTAACAACTCTTCAAGTCCCCTGCGGTCATTCTTTAAGAAACCGGCTTCCTTTAACCGCAGCGCCTTGCCCAAAGACCCTTCGCAGAAGTATGCCAAAAAGTGCGCCTGCGTGCGCTCAACGGCATATTCATTTATTAAGATACGGTCAAGTACATCCCGGGCCAATCCGGAAAACCTCAATACCTGGCAACGCGAGATTACGGTTTTAAAGAGCATCTTTGGCTTTGCGGTAAGCAAAATAATAACGCTATCCTGAGGCGGCTCTTCAAGGGTCTTTAAGAACGCGTTCGACGATTCGGGGTTTAGGTTATGCGCGTTATCGATAATGAAAATTTTTTTTCTTGCCTCATAGGGCCTTAAATTAATGCTTGCCTGCAGTTGGCGGACTTGCTCTATTTTGATCTCCTCGTCATCCGAACCTAAAATACTTACATCAGCATGCTGATTGGCATCAATCTTGCGGCAGGAACCGCACTGGTCGCAGGAATCATCCTGCTGCTGCCCTGCGCAATTCAGGGCCTTCGCGAACGTCTGCGCCACTAATTTCTTCCCCACTCCTTCGGGCCCGACAAACAAAAAGGTATTCGCAAGGCGGCTTGCGCGCATATAATTCCTGAGTACCTCTATGATTTTTTCCTGCCCTTTAATATCTCTGAATGCCATGTGTGCGGTAAATTACTTCAGCAATTGTGATACTATCGCGCGGATCTTTTCCTGCGTGTTATGTTTATCTCGCTCAAGACGGATAATCTTAAAACGTCCAGGCTCCTTCTGTGCCAATGTAAGATAGCCTCTGCGTACCTTTTGATGGTAAGAGAACTTTCTGCGCTCGATCCTGTCACGGGCACGTCCGATCGCCTTAAAACACTGTCTAAGGGGCGTATCCAGAAAAATAGTAAGATCGGGCTTTAACCCGTGCGTTGAGAACCTCCCGACCTGCTTAATAAATCCCAAGTCAATACCCAGGCCATAGCCCTGGTAGGCAAGCGTTGAATCAAGGAACCTGTCGGAGATAACAACCTTGCCCTTCTTTAACGCAGGCTCGATTACTTCGCTGACGACCTGGCTGCGGCTGGCCATATAAAGCAGGAGTTCACACTCGGCAGTCAAGCTCTTGTTGCCAGGGTCAAGCAACATGTTCCTGATCTTCTCGCTTACCTTTGTGCCGCCTGGCTCGCGCAAATAGACGACGGGAAACCCTTGTTTCTTAAGATGCAGGTAGAGAAGTCTTGACTGCGTACTCTTTCCGCAGCCTTCAGAACCTTCGAATGTTATGAATTTACCTTTCATACGCTCTTCTTACAGTCCTGTCTTGATTTGTTTCTCACGGGGACGTTTGTTTTGCCCCGGCGAGGCAAAACTGCACTCGCCTGCGGCCCTTCGCTCTCCCCGCATTTCCTTATGAATACCAGGCGCGGGGATCCATGCCCGCTTTAGGCCCTCGGACGCCCCGCTCGAATCCAAATCAAGCCACCTGTTGATCTGATAATAAACTCATTTATGACGCAGCTCAAATGATCCGTCTTTTTTATCAAGAATCTCATAACCTTTTTCTTCTAATTCTTGCCTGATCTTATCAGCTTCCGAAAACTTTTTTTCTTTCTTTAATTGGGCCCTCTCTTTAGCTTTATCCTTCGCCCAAGTCCATTCTTCCATAGCAAACTTAATCGTATCGCGCAATCCTCCATCTCCCAAAAATAACCTTGAATCTTTCACGGGGTCGGCTTTTCTTAAATCAATAACAAAGACCGTTTTTAGCAAACTCTCTATTGTTTCTACCGCTAATTTAAACTTATTTAAATTTTGCTCCAATCCGAAATTGCCTGTAAGAGAATAGGCAAGAGAACTCAGCTGCTCCAAGACTGCTAATGCCTGAGGAAAATTAAAATCATTGTCCATTGCCTCAATAAATCTTGCTTTATATCCATCTATTTCTTGCTTATCTGCATCGTTTATTAAGCCAATAGGCTCTTTTTTGGTATGCTCTTCATAATATTTGAATAAATACATGAAAGATTTAAAACGTTTTGTTTCCTCTACCATTTTCTTTTCGGAATGGTCCAAAGGACTAGAATAATGCGCGCTAACAAAAAAAAGTTTTAGCGCATCCTCATGATATTTATTGATGGAATCCTTGATCGTCACAAAGTTTCCAAGTGATTTGGACATTTTCTGGCCATTGATAGTCAGTAGCCCGTGGTGTATCCAGTATTTGGCAAACGGCTTCCCTGTCAATGCCTCTGCCTGGGCAATCTCATTTTCATGGTGGGGAAAAATGAGATCCCTTCCTCCGGCATGGATATCGAGTGTGTCGGTTTTTAAAAACTTCTGGCTCATCACCGAGCATTCGATATGCCAACCAGGCCTGCCTTTTCCCCAGGGGCTATCCCAGGAAGGCTCACCCTCCTTTGAGGCCTTCCAGAGCGCAAAGTCCAAGGGGTCTTTCTTTTCTTCCTGCGGTTCTATTCTTGCGCCTGATTCCATCTGATCAACGCTCTGGCCGGATAACTTTCCGTAGTTTGGAAACCTTCGGACATTGAAATATACGCCGCTTTTGGTGACATAGGCATACCCTTTATTGACCAATTCGCCGATATAGATAACCATCTCTTTGATGTTATCGGTTGCGCGCGGCTCATAATCAGCCTTCGCAATGCCCAATAATGCAAGGTCCCGGTAATAGCTATCAATATATTTTCTTACCAGGTCCTGCCAGTTTACCTTAAGTTCATTTGCCCGGTTAATTATCTTGTCGTCGATATCGGTGATATTCCTGACAAAATGCACTTTGAATCCCCTATAGGCAAGGTAGCGCCTGATTACCTCAAAGATATAAAGGCTGCGTGCATGCCCTATGTGGCAATCATCATAGACGGTAACCCCGCAGGTGTACATATTCACATCGGGTTGGTGCAAAGGCTCAAAAGGGTCTTTGTTGCGGGTCAGCGAATTATAGATGGTGATAGGCATAGTGCGTAGAATGACGGATGCAAAAACCTAAAGGGTCGATAGACAATAGCCTATAGTCCATAGACCATCGACCATAGGCCCTGTTATTTCCAACTGAACTTCATTTGTCATTTATTCTTTTCTAATCTCTCTATCCTTTTCTCAAGTTCCTCAAGGTTCTGCATGATCGGATCGAGGATGTGTATATGGTCAAGGCTTACTTCGATTTTTTTACCATCCTGCTTGGTGATCCTGCCCGGCACACCCACTACGGTTGAGTTCGGCGGTACGTCTTTAATAACCACTGCATTGGCGCCGATATACGAATTCTCGCCCACCGTGATGTTGCCCAGGACCTTTGCCCCTGTGCCGATAACCACGTTATCGCCGATAGTAGGGTGGCGTTTGCCTTTTTCCAGGCCGGTACCGCCCAGCGTCACCCCCTGATACAAAAGGACATTGTCGCCGATAACGGAGGTCTCACCGATAACAATCCCCATGCCATGGTCGATAAAAAGCCCTTTGCCTATCCGCGCCCCCGGGTGGATTTCGATGCCGGTTAAGAAACGGGCAAACTGGCTTATTATACGCGCGATCAGAAAAAGCCGGATGCGGTAGAAGAAGTTCCCGATACGGTACAAAATAAGCGCGTGCAAGCCCTGGTACAATAATACTATTTCCAGAAAACTCCTGGCTGCGGGGTCTTTCTTCTGCGCCTCCTTGATT
>JAQUON010000015.1 GCA_028717045.1 Candidatus Omnitrophota bacterium
AAAATTGCAACCGGCGGCTCATCCTGAAGCGAAAAGGCCTGCTGCGCGCGGTGGCCACGGACAAAAATCTTAAGGATATTCAATACATACCCCAGGCCGTGCATGAGCACGAATGCCTCTCCTGCAATGAGCAACAAAGCGAAGAGCTTTTCCAGCCCGCCGTAATGAGAAAAATAAAGAAGCGTCGCGCGCATTGTAAAATATACGAAGATGGAAATTATCGCAAACACCGAAAGCGCCAGCAACAAATCTTTACGGGTAATTTTCATAATGGCTTAGAAAAAGTATTTCACAGACGCGATAATATTGGTATCTTTGTATACATCCGCACTCGACGCAACCGTCTGCCCTCTCAAATTCACATTGAGGTGCTTATTGATATCCCTGCTCAACTCTGCGCTCCATTTATGACTGACAATATTCTTAGAATCAACGTATATCTCATAACCCAGGTCATAAAAATAATCATCCGCACCGAAAAATATCTCCTCCTTGTTCAAGAAATGCCTCCAGCGTAAAGCCAGGGAATTCGTAGAAAAGCCCTTCGGAGAGAAGTAGTCCGTAACCTTATCCTTGTAATTCTTGTAGAAATAACGGTATTGCAGGGACAGTCTTTTTGGTTCGAAGGAAACGTAATATAGTAAATCGAGTCCCGGCTCATGCCTGGCATTACTATCGGAGTAATGCGCATATGCATAATCAAACCCTGCCTTAAGGCGCCTATTAATATCAAAGCTTAAACGGCCTTTCAAGGTATCGCTATAAAAACGGCCGTAAATGACCCTGCTGTTGTTTTCAAGCCTCCCCCGCTCATGAGATACTACGGCGTTGCCGCAATCGAATGCCCTAAACGCAAAAGCGGTGCCGAATGTATGCATGGAGGTAATTCTACCGTTATAATCAACGAGTCCATAGAAGGTGTCTATAGACCAATCGGGTGCCTTTAAATACCTGGCCCTGATCTTTATTTCGTTCTCCGTGACATCTTTTGCGTCGGCAAAGCTGCGCTCCGTAAGCGCATACATGCCTATAAGGCTGACCTTATCGCCCAGCGGCTGGTCCCACTCATTAAAAAGGCTGTGCCGTTTCAAATCAGTGCTCCTGCCCTTACTGTCCGCTTCAAAAAATTCGTATCCAGACTTAAGCGAAGGCTGCCCTGATACGATCTTCGCCTTTTCCAGGCCTTCTGTGGCACGGAAATGGCTTGGGGATTGTTGTAAAATTGCCCTGTAACTATCCCTGGCCTCTGGCCACATCGATTGGTAGGAATATATCTGAGCAAGGTCAAAACGCGCTTCAACATTTTCGGGACTTACTGCAATCAATTCTTTATAATAATGTATTGCGTGCCTGAGGCGGTTGTCCCAATACGCTCTCTTTGCCTCCATTTCAAGCGCAACCCGCTTATCGTAGCGCTTCTTAAGAAGTAGTTGATATGCCTTAAGCGCTTGCGGATAGCGCCGTTGCCAGCCTAATACGCGCGCCTTTTGTAGTCTTATTGCCGGGTCATCGTTACCGCTGAGAATTTCATCATAAAGCGCAATCGCTTCTGTATACCTCCTATCCCAACTCAATACATCGGCTAGCTTGCGCTTAACTTCATTATCACCCGGATTTCTTTCGAGTGCCTTACGATAAAGCCCCTGCGCATAACTATATCTTCTTCCATACGCATAGGTATCGGCATGCAATACCTTTGCACGGTTATTGGCAGGATCCATAACCAAAACCCGCTCAAAAAGCCCGCGCGCTGCTTTCAAATCGCCTGAATAAAGATATACCTCTCCCAGATTCAATAGAACATCAATATTATGCGGATATTTCTCTAATATTGCGCTGAATATCCGCTTTGCCCGTGCGTAGTCTTTTTGAATCAAGTACCCTTGCCCCATGAGCTTTATTAAGGCCTCCTTTTCCTGAAGCGTTATTTCTCTGGTTTGCTCTCGCGTAAGCAGCTCTTCGATAATCTTTATTGCTTCCTCGGTCCTATTTGAATACATAAACGCCTCTGCCAAAAGAATCTTTGTCTTTATATCTTTTGGTTGGTGCGTACGCAGTCTCGTCAATACCTGGATTGACTCCTCAGGCCTGCCTGCCCAAAGATAGGTTTGCGCAAGTTTTTGCCTTGCCTCAAACCCGCCGGTATGCCCGATAACATCCTGATAAAGGCTGATTGCTTCTGAGTACTCTTTCTGCCAGGAAAGGGTTTCTGCGAGCGCCAGCTTTACCTGGCTGTTTTGCGGTGTTATGGCGAGTGCCCTTCGAAAGGCGCTTATAGCCTGGATAGGCCTTCCCGTCCACTGATAACAAAGGCCTAATTCTTTGATACTGTTAAAATGGCGGGGGTTTGCGGAAAGCGCTTTTTTATAAAAACGGACTGCCTCTGTATACTGGCCGACCGTAAAAAGCCGGTGCCCCTGATAATAATTCACATCGTCCTGCTGGGTTTTCTGGTACACAATGGTTGTGCCGGAGGCAGTCAGGACAAGAGCAAGTATTAGTATGGCAAACTTTCCTATCATACACGATGTGCAATAATATATAAGAAAAGCCCTGACTGCAGCATACAATCAGGGCTTACGGACGAACGCTTAACTAATCAACCTACCGCCTTATCGAATTCTTCAACACTCACTGCCGGCAAAGAACTAAAACCTATTCCGGTAAGTTTGGTGATGGCTATTGATGCCCTCAGAAGCTCTTTGGTGCCGGGGAAATCTGCGATAAACGCAAGGTCATAGTTACCGATAAGCACATACATCTTTTCGGCCTTTCCGCCTTCTTTTTCAATGATTTCGACAACTTTTTTCGTGCGGTCGCTTGAGATGTTTTTTACCGCTTCTACGGAATACTTGCCCAACATCAGGTATTTCGCCATATCGCCAACCTCCTTTTTAGACAACATACCTCTATTTATAACATTAAGGGGGCAGCTGTCAAGACGAATTTAGCCCCTAGGCAGCTGCCCCCTGCATTCAGGCACGTTATGTCTGATGCCTGTTATCTACGCCTCTTTTTGTTGTTTATGCTTTGTTTGCGTTCATGCGATTCACAACAAACCAGAGGCATGAAACTACAGCAATTACCGGTATATATCGACTGGTACCCGCACACCTTACAACTCTCTTGGCGTCTCATAGCAACCACCTCCTGTGCGCAAATCCAGCCGGCAGAAGGCTACTTGCAACCACAGCATGAGGCACATGAAGAAGCCTCATGGAGGCTGCCTTCAAGCGGCAGGTGCGCATCTTTATAATCCTTCAGGCCGCCCTTGTAATCCAGGACGTTTTGATATCCAAGCGCAATCAATTTCTCGGCTGCCTTGGTGCTGGCCTGACATTCAAAACTTGCGCAATATACCACTATCACCTCATCCTTGCGAAGAACTTCTTCTGCGCGTTTTTCGATATCGGCAAGCGGAAGAGAAATCGCCTGAGGAATATGTTCTTTTACAAAGCTTTCCGCGCTCAATACATCGACAAGCCTGAATTGCTGGCCGGTTTTACGCATCCCGATTAACTCATCCCTGGTAATTTTTCGTATCATAGTACCCTCCCTTTTTCCGTATTTAGATGCCGCGAAAAAAAGAAGGTTACATCATTTAAAAAACCGAGGAGTGGCCAGTAAAGAACCTTGCCTTAAGCAGCCCTTCGTCCCACTCCCCCTGCGCAGTGGAATCCCACACAATCCCGCCGCCTATCCCCATTTCTCCATTTCCTTGGCGCAGTAAAAGCGTGCGGATGGGAATATTAAAAAAAAGGTCTCTTGAGGGAGTTATATAACCGATCGCGCCGGTATAAATCCTGCGCTCCTGGTTTTCAAGTTCCCGTATAATCTCCATTGCGCGTATTTTCGGCGCTCCGGTTACTGAACCCGATGGAAATAAGGAGGCGAAAAGTTCATATATGGGGATATCTTCAGGCACTCTCGCCCTGACAGTTGAGGTCATTTGATAGAGCGTTTTGTATCGAGCGATCTCAAAAAGCCTGGGCGCATTAATGCGAGAGCCGATTTTCCCCAGGTCATTCCTTAAGAGATCTGCGATCATTACATTCTCCGCCCTGTTCTTCTCATCGATACGGAAACTCGCGTGCGCTGCCATATCGTTAAATAAAGTGGTTCCCCTGGGCCATGTGCCTTTCATGGGCTTAGTCACTACCTGTGCCGCATTCTTTTTTATAAACATTTCGGGAGATAAAGAAAGTATCTGAAATTGCCCTGCGTCTATATACGCAGGATAAGGCACGGGCTGTTCTCGCAATAACATACGATAGAGCAAAAATGGGTCTCCCGAAAACTTAAACAAGAGTTTGATGCAATAGGTAATCTGGTACACGTCCCCTTCTGCAATATGCCTCCGTATCCTTTGGATATGCGAGGCATACGTATCGCAAGAAATATTCAATCGCAGGTCTGTTATGCTATTTTTAAAAGACGTCCTTGAGGCAGGGGCGTGCGAAATGCAGGGAGATTCGTATGCGCCAAAATGCATAAGGGGGAAATCACCGACTCTATACGTACGTAATTTTTCTTCAAAGCAATAGCCGCATTCGTAAGAAAAGAAACCTGCCACAAAATACCCTGCGGCAAGTGCCTGTTCGATACGCCGGAAACAAAAATCAATCAGATAAGGGTCACGGCAGGATATGACGAATTTCGGCTTGCGGAATAAAAGTGGCTTTTTTTCGAATTGGATTAAGAGGTCCATGGCCTTTTTTAAAATCTTTCAGGTCTGGGTGCCCTGCCTAAACGGCAGGGTTAAAGATCATGACCTTTTTCGTTTGTTGCGTGTTATTTATGGCTCTTCTGTCGCGGCTCAGGCCGGCCAAGATGGATATTGCAATACTCCTCGTGATTATACACGCTGAGCACCTGTTTACAATGGGGATATTTACACGTCCTGCCCTTCAATGAAGTCTTTACTTTCTTCATACTGCTCCTTCACTCAAGCAACGTTGAGCCTCTTTGCTGAGTTCGGTAATCAACTCTTTCACGGAGACTATTTTGTCGATACGGTAGGCATTAGTCCCGCACATTGCAAACCCTTTGTCCATTTCCCCGCGGCTGGCGTTAATCAGCGCCTTGGCTATGCAATAATTGACTTTCTTGTTGTCGCAGGTAGAAAGGCAGCGGTACGCGCAATCGAAATCGATACGCTCGCCTTGAGTTATCCTCTTGACAAACTCATTACGGATAACCCTACCCGGCATCCCTACGGGGCTTTGAATAATGACAATGTCCTCTTTCTTTGCGGAAAGATACGCGTTCTTATATTCTTGCGAAACATCGCACTCATACGTACAGACAAACCGTGTAGCCATCTGCACGCCGCTTGCCCCTAAGCGCATAACCCTGGCTATGTCCTTTCCGTCAAAAATACCGCCTGCAGCGATAACCGGGATCTTTTTTTCTCCGTTTGCAAATGTGCCCGTAACCGCCAAGACCTCAACAAGGATTTTATCCAGGAAAAAATGTTTGTCGTCATCAAGCTGTTCCCTGCTATAACCCAGGTGCCCGCCTGCCAGAGGGCCCTCTACTATAAAGGCGTCCGGAAGCCGCTTATACCTTTTTTGCCATACGCTGCAAATAATATGCGCTGCCCGTGCCGAAGAAACTATGGGTATCAATTTAGTCAAACGGTTCTTAATCAGAGACGGTAATTTAAGCGGCAGTCCTGCCCCGGAGATAATCACCTGCACTGATTCTTCCTGGGCCGCGTTCACCAAATCTGCATAATTTGTCAGGGCGCACATGATATTTACGCCAAAAGGTTTTTTCGTCTTGCCCCTAGTTTCCCGGATGCTCGATACTAAGGCCTGCCGGGAACGCGTCTTGAAGTCCGAAGAGCTGTCCCCAAACCCCTCACCGAGCGCAACCGAAGCAATCACGCCTAAGCCGCCCTCATTCGATACTGCGGACACCAGGGAAGACATAGAGACCTTCACACCCATCCCGCCCTGTATAAGGGGTAGGTCAATCTTTAAACCTCCTATATCCAGATTTTTAAATTCGATTTTCATATCTTATGCCCAAAAAGGAATAAAGCGGGGGGAAGAAAAAAGCCGTAAAGCTTAGTAATCTTCCTTTACGGCACCGCAAAAGATTCTCTAATCTTTTCACTGATACGGTTTTATTATACTACATTTGCGCAAATACACAACCATGAATTTAAAAACGTGTTGTCTCAACGCAAAGGAATATGGCATGTCGGTTCAATCCCCTGCTTTTTATAATAATCCTGATGATACTCCTCCGCCCTGTAAAACTCACCCGCCGCAACAATCTCAGTGACAACCGGGCTTCTGAATGTGCCTGACTTCTCAAGCCTCTCCTTAGAAAGCCTGGCAGCCTTTTCTTGCGCAGGGGTATAATAGAAAATCACCGAGCGGTACTGAGAACCAAGGTCAACTCCCTGCCTATTAGGCGTCGTAGGGTTATGGATATCCCAAAAAATATCCAGCAGTTTTTCGTAAGAAACCTGGGCAGGATCGTATTCAAGCCGGACCACTTCAGCATGCCCGGTAGTATTGGTACATACATCTTTATAGGTAGGGTTTTTACGCGTTCCCCCCATATATCCGGCAGAGGTCGCTTTCACCCCCTTTACCCCCTCAAACGCTGCCTGCACTCCCCAAAAACAGCCGGCGCCGAAGGTGGCTGTTTCGGTCTGGGTCTTCTTGGCACTTGCCTCAAACATTGAGGCGTATTGCGCGTAACCCTCCTTTGCAAGGTCTTGCACAGGAATAAACCGCAGGGATGCCGAATTAATGCAATACCTTGCGCCTGTCGGCTCAGGTCCGTCCTGAAACACATGACCTAAATGGGAATCGCTTGTTTTTGAACGTACTTCAGTCCTTACCGTCCCGTGGCTGGTGTCCTGTTTCTCGGCGATTACATTAGGATCAATCGGTCTGGTAAAACTCGGCCATCCTGTACCGGAATCAAACTTATCGCGCGAACTGAAAAGCGGCACCCCGCTTAATGGATCCACATAAATACCGGGCTCCTTATTATTCCAATACCTGTTCAGAAAAGGAGGTTCTGTGCCGTTGTTACGCATCACGTCATATTCCCGCGGAGTGAGTGCCTTCTTTATATCGGTATCCTTATCCATGATCAATCCCTCCTTACCTGCCTTTAACGCAACGAGCAGGCCGACCACTACGACCGTTCCTAAGACCGCAAATAGTAGCTTTCTCATCTTTTCCTCCATACTTGAGATGCTTCCGGAGGAAAAAGGTTTCAAGAAAAATATGGATAGTACAATAAAAGGGGGATTCGGGAGATAGCGGGGAAAGGACTACTGTCTTAGCTTACCACCCAAAACCGATACCTCAATTGCCGGTTACCTTAATTTCTTTCTTCACTTTTCCGCTAATACTGCAATACCCTTCAACAGAAAGCACGTCGCCTTTTTTTGCATCGGGGATAAGATAGCTTACTTCCTGGCTCTCGTTATTATCCTGCCGGGAAATAATATGCTCGATGACCTCTTTGCCGTTTAACCCTATATCTACCTTTTTGATGTAATGATTCAGGGGATTGCTGACATTATGCATAATGAGCGCGCGCAGTATTTTTGTTTGCGGATCAAAAGTGATCTTAATATCGTATGGCGGGTGCGCGTACGCTGCACAAGACAGGAACAAAAAAATAAAAAACGCTGATACCGTAATAATCCTTCTCACGCTAAGCCTCCTATTTAGGCGATAAATGATTTAACGCCGGGACAGCGGCATTCATAACCAAAAGGCTGCAGAGCTCAACATCGAACCGGGCCCCGAGTTCGGTCAGGACAAAGATGAGAAACGCAACACCCGCGCCAAAAACGAGTTTTCCTGCCGTAGAAACAGGCGTTGTCTTAGGCTCGATCACCATAACAAAAATGAAAAAGTAACTCAAGTAACCAAAAATAGATACGAGCGGCACTTTCTGGATGACCGCCTGGGCCCCAAACAAGCCCAATGCAACCACGGCATATCCGATAATGACTTCTATTTTCCTGATCTTGTGTGCAAAATAAAGGCCGAAAGGCGCAAGTATATACCAGCTATAGGTCCCCCTCCACTGGGTAGAGGCATTAAAAAGAATGAGCGTTAAGAATATACCAAAGGCTGCCGGATTAAAAATATGCGTATTGCGGTAACGGATTACGTGCTTGGAGAAAACAGCCAGCAAGGCGGCTAACACAAACGCAGCCTGCCCTCCGTCACTGGCAAGCACATACCCGATAATCAACCCCGTAATCACGGAGCTCTCGGTTAGTTGGAAGCCTTTCTTTTTTAGATACAGGGCAATCGCGTCAAGGGTAGAAGCCGAAATCACCGCGATGATCGTAGCAACCGCAAATGTAAAGTCTCCTTCCTTAACGGACAAGAAAACCGCAAAAGTTACTAAAAAAATAATTAACTGCGTTTTCACGGAGTTTATTTTTAACATTCGCTCGTGCATATTCACTCGGTATCCGATTATCTAAAATCCTTAAAGGTTGGCGCGATATCTATATTGTTAATTTCTGTTTCTACCAGGGCGGGCATGCGACTGATGCCGCTTTTATCCTCATACGAAGGCTTATCAGCCCTGTAAATGATGCCAAGCGGAATCCTCTCGCCCCATTCGCAAGCCTTCTGGTATGCTGCTGTCTTATCGTGCGGATCATAGGCAGGGTCATCGTTAACTTTATATATCCTCTTTCCGTACCACTCATAAGTATTCTTCTTGTTGAAGGTAACGCAGGGTTGCAATACGTCTATTAGTGCAAACCCCTTGTGAGTAATACCTTCGATGATGAGGCGGGATAGGTGTTCGGTATCTGCAGAATATCCCCTGGCAACAAAACCGCAGCCTAAGGCAATCGCCATTTCTAATGGATGAAGCGGCTCAAGTATGACGCCGCCTGTCTGCACCTTGGTTTCATAACCCGGGTCAGTAGTGGGAGATGCCTGGCCTTTAGTCAGGCCGTAAATCTGGTTATTGTGCACTATCACCGTGATATCGACGTTTCTTCTGATGTTATGCATGAAATGGTTTCCTCCTTCGCCATAGCAATCTCCGTCGCCTGTTGTCACAATCACGGTAAGGTTACGGTTGGCAATCTTGGCGGCAGCTGCAGGAGGAATAGCTCTGCCATGGAGCCCGTTAAAACAGTTGCTTTGTATATAATGAGGTAATTTTGCTGCCTGCCCTATACCGGACACAAGCAGCACGTCTTTTGGCTTTTTGCCCAATGCAACCAGGGCCTTTTTGAGCGACGTCAGAATCCCGAAATCGCCGCAGCCAGGACACCAGGCTATCTCATCATTGCTTTTGAAATCGCTTATATTCATTTATGAATATTTCTTAAGTTGCGCATCCACGTACTCAAGGTCAAACGGCCTTCCGTCAAAGCGCAGTATCGAACCGTGTATCCTGATTGCGCATTCTCTCTTAAGAAGCCGTGCCAGCTGCCCGAGCGCATTATTCTCTACCGTTATAATTTTTTTTGCATCTTTCAATATTTGGTTCGTTTCTTTTGAGGGAAATGGCCAGACCTGGGGAAAATGCACGAAACCAAGCGCATTGCCGGATTGTTCACAAAGCTCTCGCAACACGCCATAGGTCGAACCAAAACCAAGCAGCACGCAGGAGGCGCCTGTTACGTTATATTCCGTAGGTTTTTCAATTTCTCCGCAAAGGCCTGCCATCTTCTTGTAAAGCCTTTTTTCAACCATTTGTATGCGCACTGAGGCATCTTCGGTAATATGCCCTTCTTCGGTATGCTCATCGCTGTCCGCATAGATGACGCCTTCGATCCACGAAGGGATTGCGCGCGGCGATATCCCGGATTCGGTAAGTTTGTAACGTCTATAACCCTCCACTTTTTGGGATTCTTCTTTTGTAATAATGAACCTTTCTACTTTTATTTTATTTACATCAAACGGCTCAATATCCCGGTATGAATCAGCCAAATGCTGGTCAGACATAATCAAAACGGGTATCTGATACTTCTCTGCGATATTGAATGCCTTAAGCGTCAAATAGAATGCCTCTTCTATAGTGCCCGGCGTATATATCACCCGCGCAAACTCTCCGTGGCCTGCATGGAGAAGAAAATCAAGGTCAGCCTGTTCGGTGCGGGTGGGAAAGCCGGTTGCAGGGGCAGGCCGCTGCACCTCGGCGATTACCACCGGGGTCTCAGTCATTCCGGCAAGGCTCAAACCCTCTACCATAAGCGCAAACCCTCCGCCTGAGGTCGCAGTCATGGCACGAACCCCGGCAAAAGAAGCGCCTAACGCCATATTGATAGCGGCAATCTCGTCTTCCGCCTGCTCTACCACAATATTGTATTGTGTCGCGTAATGCGCGACGGTATTCATAATGCTGGTAGAAGGAGTCATGGGATAGGCAGTATAAAATTTACAACCCGCCTTTATCGCCCCTAACGCAATCGCCTCATTGCCGCTTAAAAACAGCGTATCCTTTAGGGGCCCTGCTTTCAGGGAAAATGTCTTTTTCTTAAAATTGCCCTGTGTAAATTCATAACCGGCTTTTGCGACCTTGATATTCTTTTCAACAATATCGCTTCCCTTCTCCGCGAATGCCTCCCGGATTACTTCTCCAAGGGGCTCGAATGCTATTGCGGTCATACCCGCCATAACCCCGCAGGCAGCCGTATTAATGAAAATATCGCTGCCGCCTATGCTCACCGCCCACTCATGCAGCGCAACGTCAAAAAAAGAACTATCCGCCTGGAGGATCCCGGATTGTTTTCTATCCAAAACCATAATCCCTTTATCGCTAAGGCCCGCCTTATGCAAGGTAACGCTCTTTTTATCGAGGGCTACGACAATATCCGCTTTCTGACGAAGGGTAAATACCGGCTTTTCTGAAACTCGGAGCTGAAAGAAATTATTGCCGCCGCGCACGCGGGACATATAGTCCTGGTTTGCAAAGATATGAAGCCCGGCCTTCTTATATAGGCGGGATAATACAGCGCCAATAGTCTGCATTCCCTGACCTGCTTCGCCTGCGATTTTTATCGTGAACTCGTTTGGCATCAATTATGATTGTATCACTAATTGGTTAAATCTTCAATATGCTCTTTACTTAATGGTGTTCTGTATGCAGATGGGGATGGGCGTGTGTAGTATCTTCATGCGAGTGCCTGTGGATATGTATGAGGTTGTGCGCCTGGAGCAGCTGAAAATCCGCAAGGATTGCCTGTGGCTTGCCGGATTTCACTATTCGTTTCTCCTGGCTTACTACATACACCGTATCTGCCAGCTCTTCCACGATATGCAGGTCATGGGTAGAGACAATGAGCGTCTTTCCTGACTTGTGTTCCTGAATCAATAAATCCACGATATGCCGCGTCGTCAAAGGATCAAGGCCGGCAGTCGGCTCATCTAAAAGGAGTACCTCAGGGTCAATAATCAGAGTCGAGGCAATGGCGACTTTTCGTTTTTCGCCGATACTCAGCTGATGCGGCGGCCTCTCCAATAAATCTTTTATATCAAGAACGCAAATGAGGCGTTCGAGGCGCTCTGTGATTATTGCCTTATCCATGCCCAGCTGTAATGGCCCAAACACAATATCTTCTTTAACCGTCGGGCAGAATAACTGCACTTCGGGGTTCTGAAATACTAATCCCACCCTTTTCCTGAAATCCCTAGAGTAAGATATATCGTTAAAAAGATCTTCTTTTAACTCGCGGCCAAACGCGCGTATAGTTCCTTTACCGGGAAAAATAAGGCCGTCGAGCAAATGCAATAAAGTAGATTTGCCCGAGCCGTTTGCGCCGATAAGGGCAATTTTGTCTTGCTGGTAAACGGTAAAATCTATACCGCAGAGCGCAGGAAATTTCCCCAGGTACGCAAAGTGTACATTCTTTAATTCAAATATGCCGTTATTCATCGTCTCCAATAAGTAAAATAAACGGCCCCGATTACCAAGGTTAAGGCATAGCACAACCAAAACCAATCTCTTTTACCCGTCTTAACGCCGTTTAATATCACGGGTTCGCCCGAATAGCCCCTGGAGCGCATGGCGCTATATACATCCTCGTTGAGCTGATACGACCTCTGCCACAGCTGTGCGATATTCCAGGCGACGATATGCTGGCCATGCCGATAACGAATTATTACCCCCGCGCGGCTTTTTATGGCAAGGTAGGTATTTTCGACAATCTCCATAAACAAATAAATGTACCGGTAACACATACCGATGACCATGACAAAAACCTGCGGTATCTTAAAAACGCGCAATACCTTGAGCAACACGAAGTGTTTCGTAGTAAGGCTTAAGAGAGTGGCGTAAGAAACAGAAGTAATCACACGGCTGACAAACAAACCAGCGCCTGAAATACCCTGCCGGGTAATAATAAAGGCAATACCGGATACCTGAAAACGGAATAAAGGTTCGCCGGGCGTAAAAACGCTAAAAATGGCCGGGACTGCAATGAAAAGCGCAAATAGGGGCATGAATATCCATGTCCGCTTCAAAAAAAATCCTAAACGGATTTTTGAACACAATGCCAAAAGAAGGCATTGCACATAAAGATACATTACAAGAAGCATGCTTTTTGCAAAAAGTACAATAATAATAAAGGAAAACATGGTAATGGCCTTGACATGCGGGTCAAGGGATTGCAAAAATCCCGGCCTTGCGGCAAGCTCATCCGCGAATATGCTCTCTTTTAAAAAAGAGAGCGCTCCCATAAGGGAGCGCTCGATGAAATTATTTGCTCTTTTCATAACGGGATTCTCTGGATTTCACAACCAATGTGCCGAGAAATAAAACTACGATTGCAACAACCGCTATCCCCAACACTGCAGACGCAATGTAGGCAATGCTTAAATGTGCCAACCCTTTTTCTTCCCAGCCTTTAAAGGCATAGTCGGGGATAGGCGCACTCCAAAGGCTTGAAAGTTTATCCAGGCCTTGCGGCACATATCCGACCAACTCCTTGAGGGAATCGCTGCCCCATTCACCCCAGGCATCCCCGGCTTTAAAATATTCAGGCAGAAAAAGTCCCAACGGGGACAGGAGTATCAAAATTACCAACCCAAACCATAATTTAACCGTAGTCTTCATGCTGCCACCCCCTCTCCTGCTGCAAGGAGAGACGGATCTTGTTTTTGAAGATACTTTACTACCAATGCGGTAACAACCGCTTCAACCCATCCGAATATCAACATATGCTCACCTACCATCGCAGGTATAGCGACATTCAGGCCATACGGACAGTAAAGCGCCTGGCCCTGCGGAGTCGTATGCAACAAAGGCTGTACGCCAAACATAACCGCGGTAGTGAAAGCGGCGATATTTAAGGCTACATAACCGGCAATACCCGCAGCAATTACCCGCCTGTTTGAAGTAATGGGAGATGATCCGCTAATAACCCTATATAGGTAATACCCCGCAAATACCTCAATAAATGCCATATTAAAACAATTTGCGCCTATGGCAGTAATGCCTCCGTCTCCGAATAACAGAGCCTGGACTACTAATGCGACGGTAACCGCAATGCATGCTGCCCAGGGACCGAGTAATATTGCGACTAACACAGCGCCTACTGCGTGCCCGGTTGTCCCGCCCGGGATAGGTACGTTCAGCATCATGATCACAAAACTAAATGCCGCGCCAATCGCCAGCAACGGGACCTGTCTTGCCTTAAGGGTCTTCTTTACCGTATTTGAAGCAAAGCCCCAGATCGGCAGCATTAGTGCGTAGAAGACGCCGCATGTTGCCGGGCCTAAATATCCGTCAGGTATATGCATACACTCCCTCCTTCTTGAAACAAAACAGTTAATTAATTATAACCCACAAAACGAAACGCGTATACTAGAAATCCAATTGCGCCCTCATTCCGGCGACAAAGATACCGCTTGTGTCATCTGCGACATCCTTACCGAATGGATTCCAGATATACTGAAAGTCTGGGCTGACGGATAAATGGTCATTGACGCATATCCTGTAATAGGCCTCAAAATGTCCTTCAGCCTTTGCTGCCGGGGAAGTAATAGTGGATGATCCTGCTTTCTTATAATCGCCTGAAGGAAAAATCTGACCTACGGCAAATGCCAATACGTCCTTTTCCCTGCCCCAGGGCTTGCCTGCAAATTGTAATCCTGAACTCCAGGAATGCTCAAGCGAATAATTATGCTCCCCTGTTGCCAAGGTATTCGGATTGTACACCCCAGGATTCTGCCAGCCGTACCGGACAAAAGCTGTCGCAACATCACTAAGGCCCTGATCAAAGCTCAAACCGAAACCATACGCAGCTTCTTTTACTTTTTCCGCATCGAGCCACTTGGTATGATAGATATTATTGCGCCAGCCATAGAAACGGTAATTCCCGTCTAAACCAAAGAACGAAGTTTTAAAGGTAACTTGTCCGATATTAAAAAGGTTGTCCCCGATCTTTTCCCAATCGCTGTTACCATCAAAGACGCCATAGCTTAGCTCAAGCCGTTCAACCGGCAAATACGCAAAACGGATTCCTGCGGTATTATCCGGGAATTCAATAACAGGTGAATTACGAAAGATGCGGCCCAGAAATTGCGTGGTTTCGTCGTTGGCAACTTCATTATTGTCGAAATACGCAGTGGGGTCAAGTTTACCGAATGTCAAAACCGCCTTATCCCTGCATAAAGCTTGCTCATACCAAAGTTCGGTCACCTGCATATTTTCTTGGCTATCGCCGGCATCGCGGTTGACGTTGCTATAAAGCGCCAGGTCGTCCTCTAAGCCGCTGCCTTTGCCTGCTTCAAAATGCAGAAATGCCTTTCCTCCTACATCCACAAATTCCTTGCCAAAGGTGATATCGGCTGAATAGGATGCGTCGGCGCGGGAAACCTTTTTCTGCACATCAGCAGCAGCATTATTGACGTTATTGGTTCCCTGGACAATCATAGTTGCGCCTGCGCCGATATCAAGCCCTTCAATGAGCGGGATAGGCTTACCTTCCTGACGGTGTAAATTCGCATCAAACTGGCTAAGCCTCGATTCGTAGGCGGCAATTTTTTCATCTTGGACTAAAATACATTGTTTCTGTTCATTAATGCATTTATTCTGAGTATTCAATTGCTGCTCAAGGGCGCTCACGCGCGCCTTGAGTTGATCAATTTCTTCCCTCACCGACATATCATCTGCCCAGCAACGAGTAACGACTAACACAAAACACAATGCCAAAGCGCACACCATGCATTTTTTCATTATGCCATACCTCCAATCATAATACCCCATAGACGGTAAAGATGGGGAATATGTATGTTGTTACTAAAGTTAAAATCGTGCTACTAATAGGTAAAAAAAATAATATCTTCTAAATATCCTTGCCTGTGGTAGACATACTAAGCGTGCCGTGCTTCACCCCCTTTACCGCTTTCAGGCTATCAGCTAATTGTCTGGCTTTTTTCGGCGAGCCCTTCACCGCGATAATCTCCAGGCAATTATCATGGTCCAGATGAATATGCTGGGAAGAAACTATCATGGCCCCGAAATCATGCTGGATATCCATAAGCGTATTGACCAGTTCCCTTTTGTGATGATCGTAGATGAGCGTTATGGCACCGGCAACTTCTTTATCTTCCTGCCATTGTCGCTGCACTAGTTCCTGCCGCATCAGGTCCCGGAAGGCCTCGGAACGGCAGGTATAGTTCTTTTCCTTCACCAGCCGGTCAAATTTCTCTAGAAGCTCATGGTCCAATGATACGCCAAACCGTACAAGCTTAGACATACGTTCCCCTTGTGTTACTATTTTTATTAAGGTAGCACAGTGGAAAGAAGGTGTCAAGAAAAAATATTTTTAAAATTAAACTTGAAGGGTGTTAGGCTTCCTGCCGGATCTTACGGCTGGAAGGAAGGATTGCTTCGGTTATTTTTGGCAACGTACCGAAGACGCGCGTATATGTTTCGTTATAGGTATCTTTGCCGCAGGCTAACGCAAATGTAAGAGGCATTGCCTTTTTGGCCTGCGCAGTCATTGCCCGCGAAATGTTCTGGATGTCCCATTGGGCATGCGTATCTTCCCTGAGCCGGCAGATATGGTACATCTCCCTTGCATTAACCCTGACCAACGCGCGCTTACGATGGGCATTGGTGAGCACATAAGGCGCTGCCAGGGAAATTTTCTTACAAATTGCCCGGTATGCCTTTTCGCTTTTCAGTACGATCTGCTGCAAATACTTTTCTTTTCCGATTGCCCTGATTGATTCAGGCACCGTAATGCCGAAATCGGGGTTATAGGCCTGTGAGGTAATCGTAGCCATGCGGTGGCGTTTTAGTTGGCCGAAGCAAGCTGCTGACAAGACAATATTAAAGGTAAGGTTTACGTACTCGAATTCGCGCAGCATCGAATCATAAAACTGCATATTGCGCCAGGCAGACTTAAAGAGCCCGGTCTTCTCTTTCAGGGAAAGTTTCTTTGCGGCCTTATAACAACCTTCAAAATCAAGGCCGGATACGCTGTGCAGCAAAGAAGCAGCTATTATGCAATCGCCGTCTTTGGTGAATTCAACGAGCTTTACCTCTTCGCCTGCCTTCAAAGGACGCAAGGCTTTTGTTTTCTTAAGAATCCGGGATGCGTTCTTCTCTAATTCGGGATAGGTTTTTGCATCGCGGTCATTGGCTTGATGGAAAATGACTATTGAAGGCGCGATATCCGCAACCTGGCCGTAGATAGCCTGGCCTAACTGCCTTATTTCGGCAAGCGGATGCGACGCAAACCTGCGCAACAAAAGCTCTAAATTGCGGGCATTGATAGTAAGGCCTACCTGCGACTCGGTGGCAAGCGACGTAACGTAGCGGGCATCTTCCTTTGCCCAGCCCTCAAGTAACGTATGGTTCCTTGCATCCTGCGCAAGGGCCTTATTCTCTGTAAACACGTATTCTTTTAGCTGCGCAAATAATGCGCGGTAGGCTTCATTCTGGTACGCTACCGTTTCGGTAAATAAATCCATAAAGCCGCTTTCTTCTATCTCCTGCGGCAGGACATAATCTTTATCCAGGGTAATATAGCGCTGCGATTTTTCCGTATAGGAAGCAAGCCTGAATTTTTCAACCTCTTCCAT
>JAQUON010000016.1 GCA_028717045.1 Candidatus Omnitrophota bacterium
TATGTTGACGCAGGCAATCACAAATCAGGCAATAAAACAGGCCTGGGCCAGGGAGTTGTTTTGAGCGCGCAGTATGCGTTTTGATGAGAATGCATTACAAATAAGATAGGCAGAGGCGGGGGAAAACCCTCTCCCTATCTTAAGCTTACAAAAGGAGCAAAGGCATGAGTAAAATCGATACCCAACTGAAAACAGAAACACTTGCGTTGCACGGGGGCCAGGAGCCGGATCCGACAACAGGCGCAAGGGCGGTGCCTCTCTATCAGACAACGTCGTATCAGTTCAAAAACACACAACACGCCGCCAACCTTTTCGGCCTAAAAGAGTTTGGGAACATCTACACGCGCATTATGAACCCGACTACCGACGTGTTGGAAAAGAGGGTTGCGCTTTTAGACGGCGGCATTGGCGCGCTGGCAGCAGCCAGCGGCCAATCGGCAATCACCCTGGCCCTTCTCAATATTGCAAAGGCAGGTGATGAGATCGTCTCGGCGGATAATCTCTACGGTGGCACCTACAACCTCTTCCATTACACCTTTCCGCGTTTAGGCCTTAAAGTGCATTTTGTAAAATCCAATGACCTCAATGCGCTTCAGAAGGCGATAACACCCAAGACCAAGGCCGTGTATGCGGAATCAATAGGGAACCCCAAGCTGGACGTAGCGGATTTGGAGGGCATCGCAGAAGTAGCCCATAAGAACGGTTTGCCCTTTGTCCTCGATAATACCGTGTCTCCTTATCTGCTCCGTCCTGTGGATTTTGGAGTGGATATTGTGGTGTATTCTGCTACAAAATTTATCGGCGGCCATGGTACTTCAATCGGGGGTATTATTGTAGACTCAGGGAAATTTGACTGGACTAGCGGTAAATTCCCCCTGATCGCCGAGCCGGAGCCGAGCTACCACGGCATCAATTTTGTAGAGGCATTAAAGCCGTTAGGGAACCTGGCATACATTATAAAAGCCAGGGTTACATTATTGCGGGATCTTGGGCCTGCGCTCTCTCCGTTTAACGCATTCTTATTCCTGCAGGGCCTTGAAACCCTTCATTTGAGGATGCCCAGGCATTCCGAGAATACCCTTGCAGTTGCCCAGTATCTTGAGAAACATCCGCAGGTCTCCTGGGTGAATTACCCTGGGCTTGACTCAAGCCCGGAAAGGGGGAGGGTGAAGAAATACCTGCCAAAAGGCGCAGGCGCCATTCTCGGGTTCGGTATCAAGGGCGGGCTTGCGGCGGGGAAGAAGTTTATTGATGCATTACAATTGATTTCTCACCTTGCCAATGTAGGCGATGCCAAGAGCCTGGCGATTCATCCGGCAACCACCACGCATCAGCAGCTTTCAAGCGAAGAGCAGCTTGCCACAGGAGTAACCCCGGATTTTGTGAGACTCTCGGTAGGCATTGAACACATTGATGACATCATCGCAGATATTGAGCAGGCATTGGCGCAAGCCAAGAAAATCTAAAGAGGAGGGTTTATGGCGCGAATATTCAATGATATCACCAAGACCGTTGGCAATACGCCTTTGGTGCGGTTAAGCCGCATCGGCAAGGGGCTTGAGGCCGAGCTGCTCGCAAAACTCGAATCCTTTAACCCCCTGTCCAGCGTAAAGGACCGTATTGGCGTTGCGATGATTGAAGACGCAGAACGAAGGGGTGTCTTAAAGAAAGGCTCGGTTATTATTGAACCGACCAGCGGTAACACGGGGATTGCGCTTGCGTTTGTAGCCGCAGCCAAAGGGTATAAACTGATCCTGACTATGCCTGATACCATGAGTATTGAAAGGAGGCAGTTGCTATCGATATTTGGAGCAGAATTAGTGCTTACTCCCGGCGCTGAAGGCATGAAAGGCGCAGTGAGGCGCGCTGAAGAGCTGGCAAAAGAAACGCCCAATTCCGTAGTTCTGCAGCAATTTAACAACCCCGCCAATCCTCAGATACACCGGCAGACTACGGCTGAAGAAATTTACAACGATACCGACGGCAACGTAGATATTCTGGTATCGGGAATAGGCACAGGCGGGACTATTACCGGTGTTGCCGAAGTGATCAAGAAAAGGAAGAATGGTTTTAAGGCAATTGCCGTTGAACCGGACGCCTCACCGGTGTTATCCGGAGGCCAGCCCGGGCCGCATAAAATTCAGGGGATAGGCGCAGGGTTTGTCCCTGAAGTACTAAACAGAGATATTATCGATGAGGTTATCCGCGTTACCAATGACGATGCAGGAGAGGCTGCTAGGCGCCTGGCAAAACTGGAAGGGATCCTTGCCGGAATTTCAAGCGGGGCAGCCCTGTGGGCAGCCATTGAGGTAGCCAAGAGGCAGGAGAATAAAGGTAAAGTTATCGTGGTGATATTGCCTGACACAGGAGAAAGGTACCTGTCTACCTGGTTATTTCAGGAACGTTGATATAAGGAAGTCTTATGGAGAAAAAGAACAGCGTAGGAATTGTCGAAACAAAATATTACACATTTGCCCAGGTGCCTAACCAGCTCATCCTAGAAAGCGGCGAGAAGCTTAGCCCCATTACTTTGGCGTATGAAACCTATGGTGCGCTTAATAAAGAAAAAAACAATGCCGTCCTCTTGCTTCATGCGCTCTCCGGTGATGCGCACGCAGCCGGCTTTCATAAGGGCCAACAAAGGCCGGGGTGGTGGGATTCTATGGTCGGGCCGGGTAAGGCCTTTGATACGGAAAAATATTTTATTATCTGTTCAAATATACTAGGAGGTTGCCGGGGCTCAACCGGGCCGTCAAGCACCAACCCCAGCACCTCGAAACCGTACGCACTTGATTTTCCGCTGGTGAGTATTGGAGATATGGTTGAATGCCAGAGGCACCTCATAGATCATTTGGGAATAAAAAAATTATTGGCGGTAGTAGGCGGCTCAATGGGCGGGATGCAGGCATTGGCATGGTTAGTGAGATATCCAGAAAGGGTGAAAAGCGCAATACCCATCGCTACTGCTGCGAGGCATTCTCCGCAACAGATTGCATTTGATGAAGTCGGCCGTCAGGCAATTATGGCTGACCCAGCATGGCTTGAGGGGAATTACTATGGAGGCCATGGTCCCTCAAAGGGGCTGGCAGTAGCCAGGATGATCGGCCATATTACCTATATGAGCGATACTTCCATGGCCGAAAAATTCGGCAGGCAGAAAAAAGACAGGAGGCAGCCGTTTAAATTCACGGCTGATTTCGAAGTCGAAGGGTATTTGCAATACCGGGGAGACAACTTCGTGAAGCGCTTTGATGCCAACTCTTACCTCTATATTACTAAGGCCATGGATAACTTTGACGCATCGGGTGGAAAGCCGCTGTATGAGATTTTTAAGAATACAGACGCAAAGGTGTTAGTGATCGCCTTTAAGTCTGATTGGCTGTACCCGGCATATCAGTCAAAAGAGATTGCCAAGGCCTGTAAGCTCGCCGGCCTGCAGGCAACGTATTGTGAAATAAGTTCTACGTATGGCCATGATGCGTTTTTGCTTGAAGTGAAAGAAGAGACGCATCTTATCAAGCATTTTTTGAAGAAAGTATTCTATGAATATGAGGTAACCGGAACGTATGAAATATGAATCGATCCACCTAGAACACCGGGTAATCTTGGAATGGGTCAAACCAAAGAGCTCCGTGCTTGACTTGGGTTGTGGTAATGGAGAGCTCCTTTACATTCTGATTAAGGAAAAAAATGTCCGTGGCCAAGGAATAGAAATTGACGACCAGTCAATCTATAATTGCGTGGCTAAAGGCCTTAACGTGTTTCACGGGGATATTGATTCGGGGCTGGCAGAGTATTCTGATAAGTCCTTCGACTACGTGATCTTAAATCAGAGTTTACAGCAGGTCAAGCACCTCAATAGCGTGCTTCTTGATTCCTTAAGGGTAGGCAAGAAGGTAATCGTCGGATTTCCGAATTTTGCTTCTTATTCTGCGCGGTTTCAGCTTTTCTTCCGCGGGAAAGTCCCGGTCACCGCATCTCTTCCCTATGCGTGGCACGAAACGCCTAACTTACATTTCTTTAGCATTGTGGATTTTTTAGGCTATTGCCGCACAGCGCAAGTCAAAGCCGAGAAGAGGGCTTACTTGCACACAGAGAAGCAAGTGCGGCTCTGGCCGAATCTCTTCGCTCAAACAGCGCTTTTTTTAATTTCAAAATGACGCATGGCAAAGGCACTGAATACTATCTTGGATGCGATAGGCAAAACGCCGCTGATCCGGCTGAATGCCATAACGAAAAATGTGCGCTCACGGATCTATGTAAAGGCAGAATTTCTTAATCCCGGCGGAAGCGTAAAAGACAGAATAGGCCTAAAGATGATTGAGGCAGCCGAACGGGAAGGAAAACTGAAGCCCGGCGGCACAATCATCGAGGCAACTGCGGGAAATACGGGGGTAGGGCTTGCGTTGGTTGCCGCAGTCAAGGGCTATCGTTGTATATTCGTCATGCCGGATAAGATGAGCCAGGAGAAGGTGAATTTGCTTAAGGCATACGGTGCTGAAGTCGTTATCACGCCTACTGCGGTTGCCCCTGATTCGCCCGAGAGCTATAACGGAGTTGCAGACAGGCTGGCCGAAGAAATCCCTAATGCGTTCAGGCCAAATCAATTTGAAAATCAAAATAACCCCCTGGCGCATTACTTAACTACGGGCCCTGAGATATGGGAAGATTCCAGGGGTGAGATAGAAGTTTTTGTTGCGGGAATGGGTACCGGTGGCACTATATCGGGAACGGCAAAATATCTTAAGGAAAAGAATCCCGGTATTACCATAGTTGGCGCTGATCCGCAAGGCTCGATACTCTCCGGGGATAGCCCTTGCTCCTATAAGGTGGAAGGCATAGGAGAAGATTTTATCCCAAAGACATTTAACCGCCAGCTAGTGGATGAAATGGTGCGGGTAAACGACAAAGAATCATTTAATGTTGCCAGGCGCCTTGCCAGAGAAGAAGGCTTGCTGGTGGGCGGTTCGGCAGGAACAGCTGTGGCTGCTGCGTTAAAATATGCCAAACGTCTTGAAGAGGCAAAATATATCGTAGTGCTCTTGCCCGATACGGGAAGAAACTATATTAATAAGGTATTCTCAGATCGCTGGATGCAGGAGAATGGTTTTTGGGAAGGCAAGCAGTTGCGCACAGTGGTCATAAAGGAGGTACTTGCGGGGAAGAAAAGCCTTCCATCCCTGATTTCAGTCTCCCGTCACGATAAACTTATCCGGGCAGCCTCACTCATTCAGGAATTTAATATTTCGCAGCTGCCGGTTATCAATAATAATGATGTCGTAGGAAGTTTAAATGAAGCATCCCTTATGCAACTTCTGCACGATGGCGTTGAATTTGACAAGCAGGATATAGCGACGGTTATGGGTAAACCCTTACCATCATTGGATGAGAATACCGATATCTCGGAGGCATATAGAGTGCTTCTCTCCGGGGCAACCGGCATTGTGGTTACGCATGAAGGCGTTCCGGCAGGCTTGCTTACCCGAACAGATTTAGTCAGCTATTGGATAACACAAAAAGAAGAGGGGCTCCATGCGTTTTGAGACGAAGGCAATCCATGCCGGCCAGGATCCTGATGCGGCAACCGGAGCAGTGATTGTTCCGGTGTATCAGACCTCGACTTTTTTGCAGGAAGCTATCGGTAGGCATAAAGGGTATGAATATTCTCGCACCGCCAATCCTACGCGCAGGGCGTTAGAGGCCGCAATCGCTTCCTTAGAAGAAGGCCGGTATGGTTTGGCTTTTTCTTCCGGTGTAGCTGCAACCACTGCGGTCTTTAGTGCATTGCAAACAGGCGACCATGTGATAGTGGGAGACGATATCTACGGAGGGACCTTTAGATTACTCGAAAAGGTCTTCAAAAAATGGGTGCTTGCAGTTAGCTATGCCGATGTCGACACCTTGCATTCCTTCAACAGCTTGATTAGGAAGAAAACAAGGCTTATTTGGAGTGAAACACCCACTAATCCCCTTTTGAAAATAATCGATATAAAAAAGCTTTCTTCTGTAGCCCATCGGCACAAAGTTAAACTGGCCGTTGACAATACCTTTGCCAGTCCCTATTTTCAGAAGCCGCTTCTTTTGGGTGCTGATATCGTTGTGCACAGCACTACTAAATACATTGCCGGCCATAGCGATGCGATAGGAGGAGCGGTCGTTACCAACGACGAAGAATATTACCGAGAGATTAAGTTTTATCAGAATGCAGCCGGAGCTGTCCCGGGAATATGGGACAGTTGGTTAGTGCTGCGCGGAATCAAAACACTCGCGGTCAGGATGAGGGCGCATCAGGAAAATGCGGTATGCCTTGCGCGTTACTTAAGCCGTCACCCTAAAATTAGCCGGGTATATTATCCCGGTTTGCGCGCCAGTCCGGGTTATGCGCTTGCAAAGAAGCAAATGCAGGGTTTTGGCGGGATGATAAGCATTGAGCTTAAAGGAGGCAGGAGAGAGGTAGAAAAGTTTTTTTCGTCCCTTAAAATTTTTCTTTTGGCAGAAAGCTTAGGAGGAGTTGAGTCGCTTATTTGCTATCCGTCGCAGATGACCCATGCCTCTATGACGTATAAAGAAAGGCTTAAGCGTAGGATAAGGGACAATTTAGTCAGAATCTCTGTGGGCATCGAAAACAAATTTGATTTAAAGCGCGACCTACAGCAGGCCTTATTGGCGGTGTAACCGGCACACGCACCAGGACCAGCCTTGAGGTGGCTAAGGATTTTAAGGATTCCCTTGACATAGGGTAGGGGGGTATGGTATACTTGAATGAAAGGAGATAAAGCCAATGAACCCACCAACTACCCACGAAGAACAACTGCAGTTCTTAAGTAAAATAGAGGGCCAGATCCGCGGTATTGAAAGGATGATCCGGGATAAAAGGTATTGCCCTGATATCATCACCCAGGTCCACTCGATTATCGGGGCGCTTTACCGGGTGGAACATGAGATATTCAAGAAGCATGTCCAGGGTTGCGTGGTGAACGCACTAAAAGGAAAGTCGGAAATAGAGAAGACGAAGAAAATCGATGAAATTGTGGAGCTACTTTCAAGGTTCCGAAAAATAGCCTAAGATGCGCAAGAAAATTTATATTATATACACGGTCTTTATTTTCTTCTCCAGTTCCATTGCTGTCTACGCTGAAGACCTGCTCCCTTTGGAAGCCCTTATCCAGGAAGCCCGCAAGAATAACCCGGAGATCCTCGCGGCCCTGAAGCGCTATGAAGCAGCTAAGGCGCGTATTCCTCAGGCAAAATCATTAGAGGACCCTGTTATTGGGCTAAAGTTTGAAAAGGCAAAAGGAAGTCCCCTTAACCTGGATACCACACCAGCCATGGATAGGATGCTTTCTATTTCTCAAATGCTACCCTGGTTCGGGAAGCTGCCTTTAAAAGGAAAGATTGCCGTGGTTGAATCACAGATGTTTGCCGGCGAATACAAGAACAAGGAGTTGGAGATTATCAATAAAGTCAAGAATGCGTATTACGATTTATTTATGAATCACAAAGAAATAGAGCTAAAAGAAGAGAGCCTTAGATTTCTTGAAATCATCGCCAAGGTTGCCGAAGCCAAGTATGTGGTAGGAGAAATTGCCCAGGAAGATATTTTTAAGATAAACCTTGAGATTGCCAAATTCGACACTGATATTATAAACCTCACGCAAGAGAAGCGTGCCAAGGAAACGTATTTCAATAGCATATTACACAGGGAGCCCGAAAGCCCGCTGAGCACACCTTATTTATTAGAAGAAGACATAGCGCCATTGCGCCTGGACATTGCTTCCCTGTACAAAGCTACCTTGCAGAGCCAGCCGGAATTGCTTATTTTTTCCTATGCGATAGAAAAAAACAAGTATGCCAAATCTTTGGCCAAAAAGAGCTTTTTCCCCGATTTAATGGCAGGCATAGCGATGCGCGGCCTTTCGACCGGCAGCATAGGCCCCTGGGACCTGATGCTGTCTTTTACTGCCCCTTTGTGGTTCTGGACCAAGCAGCGTTACGAGGTGAAGGAAGCCATCGCTAACTTAGAAGAAGCGCAGGCGGTGTATCAGTCCATGAAAAACAAGGCACTTGCGGAGACAAAAGGCTTAGCGACAAAGGTTGAGATTGCCGGTAACAAAATCAAATTGTATAAAAACAGCCAAATCCCTCTTTTAGAAAGCGCTATTGAATCTTCGCTTTCTTCGTATCGCGCGGGTAAAGGCGATATAATGATGTTGTTGGATAACGAAAGGATGTTGGTCGCAACCAAGATGGATTATTATAAGGCGTTGGTTGAATACTATATGAACCTGGCAGACTTAGAAAAGAATGTAGGCCGGGATTTAGGCGAGGTGAAAAATGAAGAATAGTACGCATACGCTACTACTGGTATTTTTGATTTTATTTTTGAATACGGCTTTTACCTTTGCCGAGGAGAAAGAAAAAAAGATACTATACTATCGTAACCCAATGAATCCCAGTATAACCTCTCCGACTTTTATGAAGGATTCCATGGGAATGGATTATATTCCTGTATATGAGGAGACCGCAGAACAATCTTCCCGGGGAGAGGCGTTGGTCAGGATAAGTAAAAGCCAGCAGGAACTAATCGGAGTGAAAACCGAACCCCTCGTATCCAGGCCATTAATGCGCATGATCCGTACCCTGGCAAAGATTGCTTATGATCCTGAGTTATATAAGGCCCAACAGGAATTTATCCAGGCATATAAGACTAGTGAAGCGCTAAAGCCAAGCCAAGACCCCGTAATCAGCGAGCGCCTGCAAGCCATGGTCATTGCCAGTGCCTTCAAGCTTAAACTCCAAGGGTTAAGCGATGAGCAGATTGAGGAATTAAAAACCAAGACTCAGTCTGAGCGCGCGTTATTACTTTCGGATGCCGCAAGCCCCTATGTCTGGGCGTATCTGACTATATACGAATATGACTTAGGTTCTGTGAAAGTGGGCGATCATGTGGTATTAACGGCGATTGCGTATCCGGCAGAGGAATTTAGCGGAAAGATTGTCGCTATGGACCACGTTTTGGATATGTACACGCGCAGTGTCCGTGCACGCGTGCACATTGAAAATCCGCAAGGCAAATTAAAACCTAATATGTACGCAGATGCCTTTATCCATATTGATTTAGGAAAAAATCTCGCTGTTCCCAAAGAAGCGGTCTTGGATACGGGTATACGCAAGGTTGTGTATGTAGATTTAGGCAAGGGGCAATTTGCCGCACGGGAAGTAGAATTGGGTCCAGAGGCAGTGGCATTGATTGAAGGCCAGGAGCATAAATTCTTTCCGGTTATTAAAGGCCTTAAGGAAAACGAGATTATAGTAACCAACGGAAACTTCCTGATAGATTCACAGAGCCAGCTTTCAGGAGGAATGTCGGCGTTGTGGGGCAGCGCCACAGAGATTAAACAGGAAGAAGCCCCCGAAGGTGTACAAACAAAGCATGTGCATTGAGAGCAGTCAAATACTATGATCAATAAGTTAATTCATTACTGTTTACGGACTCCCTTTGTGGTATTTGTTATTTACATTGCAGTTTTCTTCTGGGGCTTGTGGGCAATAACCAATATCCCGGTTGATGCCATACCGGATATCGGAGAAAAACAGGTAATCGTCTATACGGACTGGCCCGGCCGTTCGGCAAAAGACGTGGAAGACCAAGTTACCTATCCCCTTTCCGTATCTTTGCGCGGGGTGCCTGGCGTAAAGACAATCCGCGCCTCTTCTGCGTTCGGCTTCTCCGAAGTGTATCTTATTTTTAAAGACAATGTGGATTATTATTGGGCACGTGCAAGGGTACTGGAGAAATTAAACCTTGCTTCCGCAAGGTTGCCTACCGGGGTAGTGCCGGTATTAGGCCCCGATGCCACCGGCTTAGGGCAGGTATTTTGGTATACGGTTGAAGGAAAAGGTTACAGCCCGGATACATTAAGAAGCCTGCAGGATTGGTTTATCCGTTATCAACTAAATTCCGTGGAAGGGGTCTCGGAGGTCGCCTCAATCGGCGGTTTCGTCAAGCAGTATCAAATTGACATTGATCCCAATAAGATGCTTGCCTACAACGTACATTTAGGCGAGGTAATGGAGGCAGTTAAAAAGTCCAATATTGATGTGGGTGCTAAGGTTGTAGAGAACAACGCGATGGAGTATATCATCCGGGGCTTAGGCTTTATTAAATCTGTGGAAGATATTGAAAATATCGTGCTGGATGAGTATAACGGCGTGCCGATAACCGTAAAGAGTATTGCCTCGGTGCAGTTAGGCCCGGAGTTCAGGCGCGGCGCACTGGATAAAGAAGGCCAGGAAGCAGTGGGTGGCGTGGTAGTGATGCGTTATGGGGAAAATGCCATGCAGGTAATCCATCGCGTCAAAGAAGCCATCAAAGAGATAGAAAAAGGCCTGCCAACGGGGGTAAGAATAGTTCCTTTCTACGACCGCACTGAACTCATCCATCGAACCATTGGGACCCTGCGCGAAGCCCTGATATTAGAGCTCATTATTACCATGGTTGTGGTGGTGCCGTTTCTGGCGCATGCCTGGGCAGGGATAATGATCTGTGTATCCTTGCCATTCTCAGTATTGCTGGCTTACATTACAATGTATTACCTAAAGGTCGATGCTAATATTATGTCTTTATCCGGTATTGCGATTGCCATCGGAACCCTGGTAGACATGGGCATTGTGATGACTGAAAATGCGTACCGGCATCTTATCATTCATGCCGAAGCGATAAAAAAAGGATTAAAGACGCGCCTAGACGTAGTATTCGGCGCTGCCAGTGAGGTTGGATCGGCCGTAATAACCGCTATCTTAACTACTGTGGTTTCTTTCCTGGCGGTATTTGCGTTAGAGGCGCAAGAAGGAAAGCTCTTTAGGCCCTTGGCATATACGAAGACCTTTACCCTGCTTGCCTCGGTAGTGGTAGCGTTGACCCTTACCCCTGTCCTTGCCCTTTATTTCTTGAAAGGCAGGCTGCGCCCACCAGAGGAAAATTTTTTGGTAAAGAGGCTGCAACACTACTATGAAAAGATTTTACGCTGGTGTTTGAATCATCGGGTAGGTTTTTTGCTTATCCCGGCGACAATACTGATTACGAGTTTAGCGTTTATGTTTCCCAAAGATACCATGTCTATTGTCATTTTTTTAGTGATTGTGATCGGTGTTCTGTTATTTCTCCTTCCTAGGAAGGTAAAGTCATTGATAGCCTTGGCAATAATTACTGCATTCAGCGCGGGTTGGTTTTGGTTCGCCCCGCGTATCGGCCGTGAATTTTTTCCGCCGTTTGATGAGGGTTCGGTCCTGTTTATGCCGGTAATGCGCCCGTCAGTTTCTTTAACCGAGGCACTGCGCGTAATCAAGATACAGGATGAGATTATCAAGTCTTTTCCCGAAGTAGATATGGTGGTGGGCAAGGTCGGCAGGGCAGAGTCAGCAACCGATCCTGCGCCCGTAGAGATGTTCGAGACCATTATTACTCTAAAGCCAAAAAATCAGTGGCGTAAAGGCATAACCAAAGACAAGCTTATCCGCGAAATGGATGCTGCGTTGCAAATACCAGGGGTATCGAATATCTGGACCCAGCCCATAGTTAACCGCATTGATATGCTGGCAACCGGAATCCGGACCTCTGTGGGTGTAAAGGTCTTTGGCCCGGATTTGCAAAAGATAGAAGAAATTGCTACGGAAGTAGAGAAAGTAGTGAAAACAATTCCGGGGGCAATAGACCTGTATTCCGAGAAAATCGTAGGTAAGCCCTACATTGAATTTAAGATAAAGAGGGAACAACTTGCCAAATACGGCGTCTCTGTCCGGGAGGTACAGGATGTAATTGAGATGGCAATAGGCGGGGAGAATTTGACTACGACGGTTGAAGGCAGAGAGCGTTATCCTGTACGTGTGCGTTATGCCCGGGAACTGCGCGATAATATCGATGCGCTCCGCCGTGTGCTTATTTCTGTCAAAAGCGGCGCGCAAGTTCCGATCGCGCAACTGGTAGATATATACTTTGTTACCGGTCCCGCAATGATTAACTCCGAGAACGGACTTTTGCGTGCCTATGTGCTGATGAATGTGCGTGGCAGGGATATGGTGGGCTTTGTGGAGGAGGCATCTAAGGTAGTGGCAGAAAAGATAGCGCTTCCCCAGGGATACTTCCTGCAATGGTCGGGCCAGTTTGAAAACCAGGTACGGGCAAAAAAGACAATAGCCGTATTGTTGCCCGTAAGCCTGCTGATTAATTTTATGCTCATCTATATGAATTTCCGCTCTATCATAAAGTCCGTCTTTATCTTTACCGCAGTCCCTGTAACCTTAGCAGGCGGAGTTTGGCTTCTGGCTTTTTCCGGGTTTAATTTCTCTGTTGCGGTCTGGGTAGGTTTTATTGCCTTATTCGGCATTGCAGTCGATGACGGCGTATTGATGACTACTTACCTTGACGATGTGTTCAGGAAGCGCAAGGATACGATAAAAACAAAACAGGATATAGCTGAAGCTACGCTCTATGCGGGTTTAGGGCGTATCCGCCCGGCATTTCTCACTACCATAACTACCATTGCGGCACTGTTGCCAATACTGTTTTTAAAAGGGACGGGTGCGGAAGTAATGCAGCCGATGGCGATTCCGTCTATCGGCGGAATGACGATTGAGATGATTACCTGGTTTGTGGTACCAGTGCTTTATTCCTGGAGAGAAGAAAAGCGGCTGTTAAGGCAAAAAGTATGAAAGGAGCAGGAAAATGATCAAGAGAATGTCTCTATTTTTGGTTATGGCAATGTCCATTTTTGGAATTAGTAATGTATCTTTTGCGCTGATGTACGCTGGTGATTCAGGGCACGGCGATTACGCGCAGGCTGCTCAGTCAGGCGGCAGCGAGCATGCGCATGAAGCCGATGCGAAAACTGCTGCGTCCAAAACAGTTAAGGTAAAGGCAGAAGAGGCGGGCAATGCCATATGTCCGGTTTCAGGGGAAAAGATTGACGAAAAACTGAAAGCAACGTACGAATATGAAGGGAAAATCTATAATTTCTGCTGTACGTCCTGCATTGAGGAATTTAAAAAAGATCCTCAAAAGTACATCAAGAAAATGGAGCAACAAAAAGAAGAGCAAAATAAGGCAGGGAACGAAAAGGAGCCATCTTCAGAAATACATGCACATAGTCAGGAATACCATTAATTCTGCTTTCCCACCCTACTTTTCACAATCCAGTGTCTATGATTAAGCCGGTTTAAGGAAAGGCTGTGCCCATTATGCCGGTTAAGCCGCAGGGCCAAAGAATACTTGCCAGGATAATCAATTGACAGTATACTGATTTTCATGGAAAAGATATTTTCCCTTTCTATCTTCCTATCCTCTTATGCGTGCTTTGTTTTCTTCCCTAAAAAAAGAACTTTGATTGCCTTGGGGGCGGCAGGGTTGCTTTTAATAAGCAGGACCATTTCCTTAGGCGAGGCGTTCTTTGCCATAAATTGGAATGTAATGGGTATCTTTGTAGGGACGCTGGTGGTTGCCGATATATTTATGGAGAGCCGGGTCCCCGCCTATATTGCGGAGGTCGTGGTTGACCGCGCAAAGAATACTGCGGGGGCGATCCTTGCCATTTGTGCGCTCGCAGGTTTTGTGTCTGCGTTCGTGGAGAACGTGGCCACGGTATTAATCGTTGCCCCCATCGCCCTTTCTCTTGCAAGGAAGTTAAAGATAAGCCCTGTAAATATGATGATCGCTATCGCCGTATCCAGTAACTTACAGGGAGCTGCGACCCTTATCGGCGACCCTCCGAGCATGCTCCTAGGCGGCTTTGCCAAGATGAATTTCGCGGATTTCTTTTTCTATAAAGGAAGGCCAAGCATTTTCTTTGCGGTAGAGCTGGGCGCAGCTGTTTCATTCATAGTTTTGTTTTATGTATTCAGAGGGCATAGGGAGAAAGTCGGGCTTATTGCCGTGGAGAAGGTGAGGTCTTGGACGCCAACAATCATTTTGGTAAGCCTTATCTTGTTGCTTGCATTTTCATCGTTTCTGGATACGGGATTTTCTTCTTTGGCGGGAACACTCTGTATGATATTCGGTATTGTTTCACTATTCTGGAAGAAATATATACGCAGGACGCCGCTTTTGGAAGACATCAGGTCTTTAGACTGGGAGACTACCTTTTTTCTTATCGGCATATTTATACTTGTCGGCAGCATTACCCTTACAGGCTGGATCGATTCGATCTCTGCCTTTCTCTCCGGAATAATCGGCAGCAATATTTTTTTTGGCTATACGCTCATCGTCTTTATTTCCGTTATCCTTTCTGCGTTTATCGATAACGTCCCGTTTTTAGCGGCTATGCTGCCGGTGGCACTGTCGATGTCAGCGAAGCTGGGGATTAATCCTTCATTGTTTCTTTTCGGGCTGCTTATCGGCGCAAGCCTGGGAGGGAATATTACCCCTATCGGTGCTTCAGCAAATATTGTCGCCTGTGGCTTGCTTAAAAAAGAGGGCTACAATGTAAAATTCGGCGATTTCGCAAAGATCGGCCTTCCGTTTACGCTTGCCGCCGTCGGTGCGGCATATTTGTTTGTCTGGGTGGTATGGAGCGGATAGGGATATGAATGCAAAAGCGATAATTGCGGTTATGGGGATGCACTGCGCAAGCTGCGTGGCGACTATCGAAAAAACATTAATGCGCCTTAACGGCGTAACAGGCGTAAATGTAAATTTTAACAGCGAAAAGGCTTTTGTCGAATACGACGATTCAAAAGTGAGCCTGGCACAACTGCATCAGGCGATTAGGGGTGCCGGCTATAGGACCTTGAAGCCGGATGAAATTCCCGCGGCAGGAGAAAAGGAAGTTTTGTATCTTAAGGTCATCGGCATGGACAACCCGCATTGCCTCAGCACGGTGAATGCCGCGTTAAAGAGGCTTAAGGGGATACAAAAGCTTGAGCTCTCCATAGCTCAAAAGGCCAAAATCCAATACGACAGTTCCGTTATTACTGCAGGAAGGATCGTAGCAGCGATAAAGCAGGCAGGATATGTGGCGGTTGATGAGCGTGATTCAACCGACCTTGAGAAAAGAGCGCGCGCAAGGGAAATAACCGGTTACAGGGGGAGGTTTATCCTCTCCCTTTTATTTTCGCTGCCGCTTGTGTATCTTACCATGGGGCCGCAGCTTGGGTTTCCCGTGCCCGCAATAACTGCCTCGCATCTTGCCTTAGCCCAATTTGCGCTTGTGACGCCTGCCATGGTCCTGGGGTATCAATTCTTTCAAAAAGGTGTTATTGCGGTGCTCAAGGCAAGGACCGCTACTATGGATACGCTTGTGACGCTGGGCGTGGGAGCTGCGTATCTTTATAGCCTATATATTTCGATTGCGATATGGTCGGGCGTGGGAGGATTGAGCGCACATAACTTATATTATGAAACTGCCGGATTTCTTATTACCTTTATTCTGCTTGGCAAGTTACTGGAAGCTACCGCCAAAGGAAAAACCTCCGAGGCCATAAGAAACCTTATGGGCTTACGGCCTAAGACTGCAGTGGTATATAGGGAAGGGGTGGAGAAAGAAGTAGCCATAGAGGATGTAGCGGTAGGAGACGTGATCGTGGTAAAGCCTGGACAGAGGATCCCTGTTGATGGCATGGTGCTTGACGGGTATTCAAGCGTTGATGAATCGATGGTGACAGGCGAAAGCCTGCCTGTGGAGAAAACGAAAGGTTCCGCAGTAGTAGGGGGCACTATCAATAAAACAGGGTCTTTTAGGTTTAAGGCAACCAAAGTCGGTAAAGATACTGTGCTGGCCCAGATTATCCGGTTAATCGAAGAGGCGCAAGGCTCAAAAGCCCCCATACAGGAACTGGCGGATATCGTTTCAGCGTATTTTGTCCCCGCTGTGGTTTTAATCGCCGGGCTTGCGTTTCTGATATGGCTCATTGCAGGGGAAAGTTTTATTTTTGCGCTCACCGTTTTTATTTCTGTCTTGATCATTGCCTGCCCCTGCGCGCTGGGCCTGGCTACCCCGACCGCTATTATGGTGGCTACCGGGATCGCTGCCCAGCACGGGATATTGATAAAAAATGCAAATGCGCTACAGTCAACCCATCGCCTCAACGCGTTAGTCTTTGATAAGACAGGAACGCTGACAAAAGGGGTCCCTGAATTGACCGACGTGGTCTCTTACGATAAGGACGAATACGACGTACTCATGCTGGCTGCTTCTGCGGAGAAGAATTCCGAACATGCCCTTGCCGGGGCAATCGTTAACAACGCGCGTGCCAACAATATCCGGCTTAACGCAGCCCAGCATTTCCAGGCTATCCCGGGTAAAGGGTTGAGCGCACAGGTAGAAGGTGAATCTGTCCTGTTGGGCAACCGCGCCCTTATGGAAGAGAATGCGATTGACATCTCTAAGGCCAAAAGCGTTCTCGCGCAGTTTGAGAACCAGGGCAAAACTGCGATACTGCTTGCCTGCGGGAAGAAATTGATTGGCGTATTGGCAATAGCCGATACGATTAAAGACCACTCCAGGCAGGCAATTGCCGCCCTGCAAAGAATGGGCAAAGAAATCATAATGATTACGGGCGACAACCATACTACTGCCTTAGCCATTGCCCGCCAGGCAGGAATAGAAAAGGTGTTGGCACAGGTATTGCCCCAGCGTAAGGCGGAAGAAATAAAGAAACTGCAAGCCAAAGGCATAAAGACCGGGATGGTGGGGGATGGGGTCAACGATGCCCCGGCATTAGCGCAGGCAGACGTCGGCATCGCCATCGGTACCGGCACCGATATTGCGATTGAAGCAGGGGATATTCTTTTAATCAA
Organism: Candidatus Omnitrophota bacterium; assembly: GCA_028717045.1. GTDB lineage: Bacteria > Omnitrophota > Gorgyraeia > Gygaellales > Profunditerraquicolaceae > SURF-25. Next base: position 16,790 of record JAQUON010000016.1, read on the forward strand.
GGATGACCTGCGGGATGTGGTGGTAGCGTTCGATATTTCACGCTATGCCTTCCGGAAGATAAAACAGAACCTATTTTGG
>JAQUON010000017.1 GCA_028717045.1 Candidatus Omnitrophota bacterium
CCGCAGCCATAGAAAAGGTTTTGCTCGATGCGGAACTTAAGGCAAGGTTGGGGCGTAACGCACGGCATTACATAGAGCGTCAGTATGACCCGCAGTATCTGACGTTAAAAAATCTCGCTATCTACGAAACATTGCTGCGTCGGAAACCGTATTCATGAGTATGATTTTTTTGCCGAAACCAAAATTCCTGGTATTGTTCCTTTCTTTCCGTTGCAACCTTAAGTGCGCGATGTGCTCTTGTTGGGTAAAAGGCGAAGAGGTGCCGGAGCTTTCTTTAGAAGGGCTTTCGACGATTTGCAAAGACCCGCTTTTGTACAAGCACATCGAGATCATTAACATTACCGGAGGGGAACCGACGCTTCGCCGCGACCTTGACCAGGTTATCAGGCTGATAACGGCGCATTTTCACCGGCTTGCACGTATTGATATATCTACAAATGGCGTAGATACCCGGACAGTGGCGGATGCTGTTGAAAGGGCTCTTGCGATTGTGCTGCCTACGGGGATTGAATTGACCGTCAACATCTCTATCGACGGCTTAAAAGAAACGCATGAAACAATAAGGGGCCGGACAGGGATATTCTCTAACATTGCGCAGACCATTGATGTACTGAAAGAGCTGATGCTGCTTTACCCAAACTTTAAGGTAGGCTTGAATATGACGGTAAGTGGACTTAACGTACATGCGCTGGAACAGGTGAGAAATTTCGCGCAAGACAAAGGGATCGGTTTGTCTTTTACCCTCGCCGCGATTTCGAATATCGGAGTCGAAAGTTACCGCACGAAGGAGCGCTTTGAGATGGACGATGCGTCCAAGCAAGAAGCAGCGCGTTTCTTTGAAGGGCTGGCTGCCAAAAACCTGCTTGATGCACATTACGCCCGCTTTCTCCTGTGTTGGCTCAAGAAAAATACGCGCATAGGCGGCTGCGCATTTAAAGAAGGAAAGGCCTTACTCGTTGAGCCGGACGGAAAAGCGTACCTGTGCGGAAATTTCAAGGATTTTTTTATCGCTAATATACTCAAGGAGCGGCTGGGCAGTAAGTGGCGTGCATCATTACGCCGTGGTGCTGCGCTCGCAGGAAAATGCCTGCATTGCAACAGTAATTGTTATCTACATGAAGCACGATAAAGAAACGCGCAGCGGAATTCTCAATGTCTGCCTTGTTTCCCGGGAATATCCTCCGGAAACAGGATGGGGAGGTATTGGCCGATATACCTACCTTCTTGCGCACGGCCTGGCAGCAGCCGGCCATACGGTGCATGTGATTGCGCAAAGCCTGGATAGTGACAAAGAGTATTTCGACGCTAAAGTGCATATCCACCGGGTTGCCCATCGCCCGCTCTTTTATCATAAGGGCATTTTCAAAGAATTCGGATTGCGCCTTGAATATGGGGCTTGCGTGAAGAGAAAAATCAAAGAATTGGCACAAAGGCAGCGAATTGATATAGTCGAAGGGCCGAATTTTTCCGGCGAGACATTTGTCTTTAGCCTCGGGAAAAAGATTCCGCTTGTCACCCGTCTTCATACGACTTTTAGGGAGGTAATGGAGTTTTTGGGCTGGAAGAATAATCTTGACCGGCGCCTTGCTTCCTGGATGGAGGATGCTACTATTGCGCGCAGCGATACAATACTCTGCTCCACCCGGCTCCACGCAGAAAATATCCTCGGCGATATTACAGAAAAACAGAGCAGGGTCAAGATTGTCCCATTGGGAATCCCTCTGCCTAGCCTTTCGCAACGCTGCCCTTGCGGCCCTACTCATAACGGCACTAGCCGGGTATTGTTTGTAGGCAGGCTTGAAAAGAGAAAAGGCATTCATGTATTATGCAGGGCAATCCCTTATGTGTTAGATAAAGTGCCTGATGCGAGGTTTGATATAATCGGGCGCGATCTGTACGTGACCCCGCAGGGGGTTTCTTTTAGCGGAGATGCGCAGGATTCCGCTCAATGGCAATTAAGGCAGTCTATCCCGGAAAAATACCGCGAACGGGTCATATTCCGGGGGCATATCGAAGCAGGGGCATTAGCCGATTATTATATGAATTGCGATGTATTTGTAGCGCCTTCTTTATACGAATCCTTCGGGTTAATCTACATAGAGGCAATGTCGTATGCAAAACCCGTCATAGGCTGCGGGGTTGGCGGCGTGCCGGAGGTGATAGTGGATAAAGAAACCGGTTTTCTTGTCCCTCCGGAAGACCATTATAGTTTAGCTGAAGCAATTACCCGCTTGTTAACAGATTCCCGCTTAAGGATTTCCTTGGGCGTAAACGCAAGGAAGTTGGTAGAGGAGAAGTTTACGATTGCGCATATGGTAGAAAATACTATTTCAGCTTACAGGGGAGCTTTGGCAAGATAATGAGGATTATGCAGGTAGTGCATGGCTATCCGCCCCTGAATAAAGGGGGTACTGAGGTGTATACCGCCCTTTTGTCCAGAGAGCTCTCAAAAAGGCACCGCGTCTTTGTTTTTTACAGGCTCAATAACTTGGGCTTAAAGGAATACGAAATAGTCCGCACCACCGAAAACGGATTAACGCGCATCGGCATCAATAATACGTTTAGGCAATGCAGCTCTTTTGAGAGTACGTATCGCAACGAGCAGGTTGCTTCTGTATTCGGGCGGTTGCTTGATGAAACTCATCCCGACGTAGTGCACCTGCAGCATATGCTTTATCTGGGGGCAGGGATAATCGGCGAAACAAGCAGGCGCAACATTCCTATTGCGTGCACGTTGCATGATTACTGGTTGCTCTGTGCGCAGGGGCAGCTTTTCAGGAAGAACGTAGACGCCTGTGACTATCGCCGGGACAACCTATGCCCTGATTGTGTGCGTTTCCATTTGGTAATCGGCACACATGCATTCCGGTTATATTATTTTGCAAAACAGAACCTGCCGGAACCTGTGTTTGCGTGCGCTAAGAATACCTATCTTGCGCTTCACCGGATGTGCAGATTGCCGTCGCAGGATGCCGACGCCATTAAGAAGAGAAACGGTTATATGAACCAGGCAATGAAGGAGATTGCGCAATTTATCTGCCCTTCGCGGTTTTTAATGGATATTTTTGCGCAGGCGGGTGTCCCAAGAGAAAAAATGGCGCACATTCCTTATGGATTTGATTTACAGAAATTCGGATCGGTCAAAAAGACAGCTTGCAGCGCCGTGCGGTTCGGCTTTATCGGCAACCTGATCCCGGCAAAAGGGCTTGACGTATTAGTGCGCTCGTTTGTCAGGTTGAATTCTGCCAAGGCGAAACTCTTTGTGTACGGAACCCAGGCAGCCTATAAATCGATACTCGGAGGCTATATACACAGGGTAAAGGATAGCCTGCGCCAAAGCCCCAATATAGTTTTTAAAGGGGAATTCGATAACGAACGTATCGCTGAGGTATTGCAAGAGATTGACGTATTGGTCGTGCCTTCGCTATGGTATGAAAACTCTCCGCTTGTTATTCAAGAGGCTTTTGCTGCCGGCGTGCCGGTGATTGCATCCGATATAGGGGGGATCCCTGAGCTTGTGCGACATAAAAAAAACGGTATACTCGTTGAGCCGGGCAACAGCAATAGCCTATGCGAGGCAATGGAGGAAGTGGCCAAAAATCCATTACTGTTAGAAGAATTAAAAAAGAATATTGTTGCCCCTGAATGTATAGAATCCAACGCAAAACGCATAGAAACAATTTACGAAAGGATACTGAAGAAATAATGAAGAAGCTTGCTCTCTTTATTATGATCCTGCTCTTTGGCGCTATTTCCGTTCTTCCTATGCCTTTGTTTGACAAATATATTTTTATTACCAAGGCTGTGCTGGTCTTTGGATGTATCGCGGTATTGGTCTGCCGGCGCTTTTGCGTGTTTCGCCGGGTAGATGTGCCGTTATGGGTTTTTCTGGGGCTCTTGGGCCTGAATATCTTGTATACGAAAGATGCCCGCGTTGCATTAGACACATACCTGAAATTGTCGGTGCCCTTGCTTTTATTGTACTATCTTATTTCCGAAGCCCGTTTAACGGGAAAGTATTTCGACGCATTTGCCAAAGCAATATGCGTCTTTAGTTTTGCGGTCTCTTTGTACGCTATGTACGAATCGGCCTGCGGGGTCAATCCTCTGTATAAATATTATATTTCTAACCCGTTTTACGAACGATATATCAGGGGTTTTGTCAGGCCGATGTCCACGCAGTTTAATCCGGCTGCGCTGGGGACGTATCTTATCGTAAGCTTGCCCTTTAGTATTTTTCTTGCGCGGCAGCAAAAATCATTTTTTAAAGCTCTTGCATTGTGCAATATAATACTACTGTCAGTAGTGAATATCCTTACGTTCTCCAGGGGTAACTTCATTGCGTTTATCGTTATCGTAATGATGTACCTTGCCTCGCAGAGGCGTTTTAAATCTATGGCGGGATTCGGCGTGCTTATCATCCTAGTTGTGGTAGTTTGTCTTTTCCTGCCGTATCCTTTCAGCAAGTTTGGAGCACAGCTTGTTCCTGCGCCCGGAAAAAGCATTTTTTCACCCTACATTCTTAACCGCTGGGTCACTGCGTGGAGGATGGTAAGGGCGCATCCGTTTGTAGGGTTAGGGTTTCAGCATTTCAGGATCGAGTTTGCCCAGTTCTATCCGGGCCAAGAAACTGTCGTGTGGGAAAAAATGATCGCAGACAATATGTACCTGACGCTTTTGGCTGAGACGGGTATCCTGGGCTTTTTGGGCTTCATATATTTTCTTTTTAACTGGGTAAAAAAGGGAATCCAAAAGTTTGCCTCTTTGAAAACCGCAGAGGACGAAAAGAGGCAACTCTTTGTTGTGTTGCTGGCGTTGACAGGGTTTTTGCTTAATCTTGCGGGGTATGAGATGTTCTATTGGTCCAATCAATATTTTTTATTCTGTATCCTGATGGGGCTTTTGGCCGGGCTCATAAAAGAAGGCCGCGTATCTCATGGTTAAGGTAACTAACTTCGAAGGCTCCTTATCAAGCGAAGAGAAGCTGGTCCTTGAAACCGCAAGATGGGTCCTGGATAATCAAGGAAGCAGGCTTCCCGGATTGCTTTCGTGCGAAAAGTTAGACTGGCATTATTACTGGAATCTGCTCGATTTCCATGAGCTGTATCCTTTTGCCAATATCTGTCTCGGTAAGGATGGCGGCGATGTCCCGTCGGATACAAAGGAATTCTTGCAAACCCGCTCAAGGGCGAATGCAATATACCAGTTTTATGTGTGGAATGAGTTTATCAGGATTGCAAAGATATTTTTAGAGAAGGATTTAGACTTTATTGCATTAAAGGGGATCGCCTTTATGGCGATGGGCCTCTATGGCGACTATGCCTGGGAACGGCCGATGATAGATATGGACATCCTGGTCAGGCAGGAGCAGCTCGCTCGTTTTACCGATACGCTTGAGGGGCTCGGGTACCGTAAGCATTTGATGGGTTTGCGGGAATCGTATTGGAGAAACAGGGGCTACCATCTGGCATTCGTAAGGCAGGAACCGGGCACTGTCCCCTCCATGATTGAATTGCACTGGGCCTTTGACGTAAAACGAAAAAACCGGATCCTCCCTTTCCTATGGGAGCGGGTACACAGAGAAACCAAGGAGGGGATACCTATTGCTACGCTCTCTGCGGAAGATACGCTTTTTTCGCTCGCATTAAATCAACGCCATTACGGCAGGACCCTTTGTTTAAAGCATGCGTTGGACGCTTCGCTCCTTTTAAAGAAATACCGCTCAATCCTTGACTGGGGCTATATCGCTAAGGAAAGTTCTTCAAGCGGGTTACGCGCGGCATTATTTTACCTGCTTTCATTTGTGCGCATGATTTGCGATGAGTATATACCCGGCCAAACGGATGAGGATCTGAAGCCTTCCGCTTTTAAGAAATACGCAATCCGGCGTTTCATACAAAAAAATACGTTCGGCAGGAAGAACGAGCGTGCCAATAAGGAAGCCTACCTGCGCTCGCTTTTCTTCTTATTCGACTCGCTGAGCGAACCGGTATGGTATATGCTCAATGTCCCGCAGGAAAAATTTGCCATGTTCTACGGCCTTGATCCATACGAGAAAAAGACCAAAATTTTATATCAAAGCCGCCTGGTGTATGGATTACTTGAAAAATTCCGCAACGATACAAAGACAAGCTGAGCCTGATATTTTTCGCCTTGTGATAGCATGCCGATATGATATACTATTAATGGAGCTTTGGATGCGCTACGGTGTGTAAGTGTCCTGTCCTGTTGTATAGGTGTAAACAAAAAAAGCTTAGCCGATGAAAGACACAAGGCAGACCCTTACTCTTACTATTGGAAAGATAGTGCTTCGCGTAAGAGGCCAGGGGCTTGAATGGATCGCAAAGGTCTATGATGGTTTTTTAAGCGATGCGAAACATTACCACGGGCTATTGGAATTACGGCAAGTCCCTTGCCGCAGCACCCTGTTACCGGTCAGCATAAGAAAAGAAGCCGGGAAGTTTCCCGCCTATTTTAAGCACAAATTTTTTGCCTATGACTACCTCCAAAAGCCCCGCCTGGACAAAGATGACCTTCTTTGCCTTTTTGCCGACCCGCTGTTTCGAAAGGTTTTTTCCCATTACAAAGATAATAGCGCTACGAATTATTTATTTGTTATGTCAAGGAGCGTAATTTTCCTTGACCCCGGGACAGGAAGAGCATATTTATTCTTATTCAGGGATGATCCCGAGAGTGTCAAGGACGGCCAAAAGGAGGCAGCTCTGTATTTTTTGTTTCCCAAACTCGCAATTTTTCACGGAGGTTTGTTTTTGCACTCTGCCGGAGTCCTTTCATCAAAGAGTGCCTATCTTTTTGTGGGTAAAAGCGGTTCAGGCAAAAGCACGGTTACCAGGAAATCAGGGGGCCGGCCCATCCTTTCTGACGACGTAGTAGGGATACAAAGGCATAACGGCAGGTTCGATGCCTTTGCCACACCCTGGGGTACGTACAGGCGCAAGATGCAATCCAGGCGCCTAAAAGGGCCTGTGCATTCTATCTTCTTTCTTCACAAGGACAGCAAGTTTTTTTTAAAACGGCTTAAATCCAGTGAGGCGATTATAAAATCATTACCGCCGACCTTAAGCAGGTATACTACGGAGCCGGAATTCCGGCTCACCTTTGAGTTGCTTTCCAAATTGTTCACACGCTATCCTGCATGGGATATGCATTCCTCAAAGGAGCAGGATATCTGGGAGCAGGTGTTAAAAAAAGGAGGGGGACATGGAAAAACGCAAGATCAGCCAGGGTAAGACGCAGAAGAAGAGGAATTACAAAACTCCCGAGATTTACGACCTTGACCTGAAAAACCTTAAGGTCGAAGGCGCAGGCGCAACCAGCACGACCTCGACTATCGGAGGTTCTGGTCTTTAATATTTATTGTCCGCGCTAGAAAAAACAACACTTTAAAGGACAGGCGTAGCTTAAAGATGCTGATTCGTAAGAATATTGATATAGTTGAAGCATTAATGCCTAATGAGGCGGTAGTGGTGGATGTACGCAACAAGATGTTCTATACGCTTAATTCTTCGGCACGGGTGCTTTGGGGTTTGCTTGGGAAGAGGCCAAAGCACCTGCGCTCTCTAACGAAGCAATACCGTAAGGAGCTAGGCATAGATAGTTGCGCAGCAGCAAGAGACGTGCGTAAATGCCTAAGAGCGCTTTCCAAAAGAAAATTGATTGTAACGAAACCCTGCCATGACTGACGCAAGCCGCAAGCCCCTATTGCTTAACCCTGAAATAGTCTGCAAGAACATCTGTGACGATGAGCGGATATTATTTAATCCTGCCAACGGCTATATGCAGATTGTTAATGAAACGGGAAAGTTCATCCTTGACCGTTGCAACGGCACGCGTACTGCCGAAGAGATAATCGCAATGGTAAAGGATACGTATGCGCATTCCGCGCCGGATACGCTTGAAAACGAAGTAAAATCATTCCTGGATGGCTTGAAAAAGGGAAATTGGATTAAAGAGGTACACGCATAAATGGAGCAGTGCGTTCAATCATTACGCCTTTGTGAAGAACTGAAGAAAGAAGGCGTCAGGGTTGCCCTCAAGCAGGGAAAAATGGTAATGCTTGAGGCTTCCGGCCGCTGTATGCGGCCGTTTCTACGTGCTGGCGATAGCATTCAAATCGGCAAAGCAGAGGAAAAAGATTTAAAGCTCGGCGATATCGTCGTCTTTGAAAATGAAGCCTCTCCGCCGCACATATACAGCCACCGGATCATAAAACAGGGAGGACGCTTTGTTACCAAGGGGGATGCCTGTTTTTGGCCTGATAAGCCTTTCGGGTATGAAAAAATCTTAGGAAGAGTAAGCGGCAGAGAGAGAAAAGGCCATTTTTTTCGTTTCAATGCTTTTTGCAGGATTGTTGGTTTTCTTTTGTGCTATTTTAGGTTGTCCTGGTTTTATTTTGCGTGTGTAGAAAATGTTCGGTCCCCCCAGCTGATCCCTGCCAAGGTCTTTAAACTACTCCATCCCAATAAGTAATTAAGGTTATCGTTCTAAGTTGTTTAATGCGGCGGCTGTGCAAGCCGAGGCAAGGATAATCCTGCAATTACCCACCAGATAAGGGCCACTTCAGGGAGGAAGAAGGTGAAATCTACAATATTATGGAGCAAAAAAGCCGCATTTGCCATAAGGAACAATGAGGCTTGCGCGGGATTTATGCCATTTCGTAAAGAGCGGATATTTTCTTTGATAATGACAGTAACGAGCCACAGGAAAGAGAAGAGCCCGAAGATCCCTGTTTCAGCCATGAATTGCAGATAGGAATTGTGGGCATAGAGTGACCCGGGTATCTTAAAAGTGCCCGGCCCGATACCTGCCAGTAGGTGCGTTTTAACCAGGGAGAGCGTATTCTCCCAATACCCCAGCCTCATAAATACGGAAAAAGCCGGTTGCGCATAGTAATATGCAGTTTTTGTCCTGAGATAAAACGATACGCCTATGAGCGCAAGCAATATGCACAGGTAGAAGAAATATCTTCTGCGGGCTTGCCATTTTCTGTAAAGGCAAGGTGCAAGCACTGCGCCCAGAGCCAAGAAGGCGCCCATGGATTTTGTTAATAAAAAAGCGATACAAGGAAACGCTACGCACCACTTTTTTTTGACAGTATTGATAAAAAAAAGCGGCATTGTCATAATAAGGTATCCTGCCAGGGCATTCGGCGTTACGAAAGGGAAGAATACCCTGCGGCGTTCGATATAATCGAGAGCAAACGGCGCGGTATTCGGGTTCTGCACGAGGTAATTCAGTAAACGGTCGAAGCTGAAAAAATACTGATATATGGCAAGGCCGCCGATAAGGCAGGTTGACAGCACGATTGTCCTGATGGTTACCGTTTGTTCATTAGTATCTAAAGACGCGGCAAAGAAGAAAAGCAATATGCCGCAAAGGTATTTATAGAGCTCAAAAAATGAGGCCGGCTTGTTGCGTGAGAATATTACGGAAACCGCAAGCGCCCCAAGAAGCAGGGATATGGGCGTTTTGAATTGCCCAAACCCCAGGCGCCGTATCTTTTTACGCACGCACCATAGGCTTAAGACGAGCAAGCATATGATCGAATGCGCATCATTAAGGTAGGGGAATGCCAGGGAGCAGATAAAGGGCCGCATGAACAGCAATATTAGTATGACGAAAAACATACTCCATTCTATTTTAAAAACAGTACCCCGTCAAATGATTTAAGAACCGTTTTAAATTTCACTACTCTCAATTTTTGATTTGGTGGTATAATACACAATATGGATGATTTGCAATTTGTCCAGAATTGCGTCAACCAGAACCCCGGTGCCTGGGAACAATTTCTGGATAGATATGCCCGCCTCATCTATTCTTATATCCATGGGGTCCTAAGATACAAAGGGTGCAATGCGTCTTTAGACACCATACATGACATATTCCAGCACATACTTTATTCTCTCGTAAAAGATAATTTTAAAAAATTAAGGACTTTTAGCGCAAGGAATGGATGTTCTCTCGCGACTTGGCTAAGGCAGGTAGTGATACATGCGTCAATCGATATTTTAAGGCAATCAAAACCAGCCATATCGCTTGATGAAGAGAACGAAGAGGGTTTTTCGCGTATGGAAAAGCTTTCTGATGATGCGGCCCCTGTACCGCAAATACTCTATAACGAAGAGTTGATGGAGCAATTGGCAGAATGCATAAATATATTAGATGAGGATGAAAAATATTTTATAGAGTTGCATATCCGCCGTAATATCGCACTCGAGGAGTTAAGGGTTCATTTGGGCATCAGCCGCAGCGCGATAGATATGCGTAAATCAAGGATAGTGGCAAAGCTTAAAGAGTGTTTTAAAAAGAAGGGTTTTTTGGTGAGATAAACGGTTTTTTTCCGTCTATTTATCATAAGGAAAGGCCCAAATACTATGGATAAACTTTTCAATAAAATTACAGGGAAGATATATCGGGTGTGGCAAAAAAGCCATGAACAGGGCAGCCCGCACCCCGATGAGGAGGCCATAGCTGCTTTTTTGGAAGGGAAGAGTTCCCCGGAAGAAAGCAGTCGTATTAAAAGCCATGTGGCAAGATGCCAAGAGTGCGGTGCGTATATCGAAATGCACCTTAAGATAACACCGCAGGAAACTCTCACGGTCCCGCTTGAGATAATGAAGCAGGCAGCGCAGCTTCCTCGCCGGCAGGAATCAGTTGGGTTCCTTGAACTCGTTCTTGTACTTAAAGATAAAATGCTTGAATTACTACATACCACCGGAGATGTCCTTGTAGGGCATGAGTTTATTCCGTCCCCGGTGTTACGCAGCCGGTCGATCAAAGATTTTGAAGGAAAAGTCATTGTGTTGAAGGATTTCAATGAAATCAGAGTAGAAATTCGAGTCGAGAATGTAGAAGGCAGCGCCTCAACCGTTACCGTGATTGCAAAAAATAAGCTCACGCAGGCGATAGTCAGGAATTTAAGAATTACCCTGCTTAAAGAGGGTATTGAGCTTGAATCGTATCTTGCGGATTCAGGCCAGGCCACCTTCCAGCACATTGAATTAGGAAAATACGTAATCGAGATTTCCGGAATAGAGGAAAAAATGGCTTCGGTAATTCTGGAAATCAAAAAATAACCCTCGATGGAAAAAGAAGGCGTTTCTTTGATATTAGAGATTTTGAGGCAAGAAAACCAGTTAAAGATGAGCGTTTTTGAACATAGAGATATTATCTCAACAGTAAGGCACTATAGCCAGTGTACGGTAGCTACCGAAGAGATAGATGCTCTTTGCAGGGATGCCTACCATTTTTTAGATAGAATACATGGTATTGGAAATAAAGAGCCGGATTTGTATGGTAATTTTAAGAAGACGGCCCAGCTTTTGTGGGAGAATTTGCTTACGCGTCCGGTTAAGGACCGGTTAAGAACAAGTCTTTTAAAAGACCTCGTGCTTCTTTTGGATGAAGAATTGATGTATATCCCCTGGGAATGCTTGTATGACGGCAACGATTTTCTTGCCCTAAAATTCAATATGGGAAGGCTATTAAGGAGCGCAGAGCCTGTTCCACAGGTGCAATATCGCAGCGTAACCGATAAGATCAGGATGCTCATCCTTGCCAACCCCACCGGTGACCTGAAATCTGCATACCTGGAGGGAATCAATATAAAAAATCAGTTCGACAAAAAAAGAGACTTAATAAAAATAGATTTTAAATCGCAGGAAATAGATGCCTTATATGTCAAAAAAAACTTATATGACTACGATATTATCCATTATGCAGGGCATTGTGAATATGATGCACAAGACCCTAAGAATACGGGCTGGGTCTTAAAAGACGGCAGGCTCAGCCCTGCAGATATAGGGAAAATGATCCGTTCTAATTCGATGCCTTTTTTGATTTTTTCAAACGCCTGCCAATCTGCGTTGCATAACAGGGGTTCGCCAGTGACTACGTGCCGCGAAAAGAACTACAGCCTGGCTGCTGCGTTTCTCTTGGGCGGGGTCAGGCACTATATAGGCTCTATACGCAAAGTAGAAGATGAGGCAGGTTTTGTTTTTGCGAAAGAGTTTTATGCGCATTTATTCAGAGGGGAAAAAGTAGGAGAGTGCATGAGAATGAGCCGGTTAAAACTCATTCACGAGCATGGTGTAAATGATGCATGTTGGGCAAACTATTTATTGTACGGAGATCCCTCTTTTAAAATGTTCGGCGCAAAGGCACATTCTTCTTGCGCAAAAATTTCTAAGAAAACCCCCTTTTATTTGTCAACGAGAAAGCTGGTTCGGTTATTTACTATAGCGGTATGTACATCCGCCGTCTCGTTAGTTCTGTATATGCAGCTGCCTTCAGTACACCCGAGGTCTTATTTTGCCTTCCGCCAGGCCAATCAGCTTTTTTTAAAGGGCAAAAATCAGCAGTCGCTTACAATTCTAAAGCAGCTTATTAGAGAAGACAGCCGGTTTGTACAGGCCTATCCTTTAGTAGCCGATATCTATCAGAGGCTGGGGCAAAATGACCAGGCCTTGCAGGCCTATTTTGCCTATGCAATGGAAAGTCAAAAACGCAAAGACGGCACACATCTGGCAGATGCCTACATTAAGATCGGCTGGCTTTATCATATGCAGGGGGAATACGCCAGGTCCCTGGATTATTACCATAAGGGATTGTCTATAAGCAAAGAGTTTCATGATAAATTGAATGAAGCTACCGCGTTACGTAAGATTGCAGTTTGGTTTATCGATAAAGGAAATTACAATAAGGCACTCGAGCTGCTTACAAAAAGCTCGGAAATAAACCGAGAAAGGCAGAATCAAGCCGGCCACCGTTATAATTTAGCTTGCGATTATTTTGATTTAGGCTTATTATTTTCCGATAAAGAAGATATGGCTACCGCAAGGGAATTTTATAACAAGAGTTTAAAATTATTTCAGTCATTAAAGATGAAGCACGAGTTAAGCGATTATTATTTTAACATGGGAGAAATGTGCGTTTTCGACAAGCAATACTCAAAGGCGCTTGAGTATTATCAGGCTGGTTTGAAGATAGACCAGGCGCAGAATAACATTGCAGGATTAGCCAGTGATTATAATATGATCGGTGAACTTTATATTGAGCTGGAGAAGTTTGAGGAAGCAATTGCCAACTTTGAAAAAGGCGTTGAATTAGCCAAACGCATCAAGGCAAAGCCGGAACTCGCTTTGGCGTATTGTAATTTAGGGCAGGCATATAAGCGCAAGGGGCAGAAAAACAAAGCGAGGGAATATTTCAGGCTTGCGCAGGAGATTTATCAAATCATAGATATTGACGAGTACGCCAAGGTTAAGAAGGAATTGTTGGAGCTATATGAACAAAGCCCTTCTCATACGCCGTTTGGCCACCAGTTACGAAAGGAGCAGTCATGAAAAAGAGAATGCCGTTTGGGGGGTCGAAATTCAGTTTTCCTTTTTTAAGCGTGTATTTGGTGAGTGCGGCAATAATGGAGTTCTTTGTGCTGTATGCGATCTGGAGGCTGATTACCGAAACCCAGTATTCTCTCGACTGGCACATTGCCTTAATCGTATTATTATTGAATTTTCTGGGTTTTCTGTTGAGTTCTTTTTTTACCGTTTTTTTCCTTCTTCACCGCGGCCTTGGGGCCCTGGGCAGGATTGAGGCGGATTTAGATAAAGTGGCAAAGGGGGAGCGCTCAATCCGCCTTACGCTAAGAAAGGGAGATATCATTCAGCCCCTTGTAAGCAGAATAAATACGATATTGGATATCTTGGAGAAAAAACCGCCTGCGTAACTTTAGATAGCCATCTGCGTGCGGTGAGGCGTACGTGCGGGAAATGATAAAGCAAAAAAACACTCTTTTCTTTCGTTTTATGGTATAATTCCTACAAAGGAGAGACATAATGCGTAAGGGGACGATTACAACGATATTCATTTGCCTGGTGTGGGTATTTACCGTAAAGAACCCGGTGCTGGCAGAAACCATTTTGTTTAAGACCGGCAAGTTTATCAACGGGACAATCGTTGAAAAAACAGATGCCTATATCAAGGTTGATATATATGGAGTAAAATTGACATATTATCTTGATGAGATAAAAACTATTTTTGAAAAAAGAGCGGACTTGGTATATTTAGACGCCCTTAAAGACGCAATCGGTCTTAAATTCCAGGATGCGAGGAAGAAGCTTTCTGCGACAGCAGACCTTGTGGTGCTGCGCGATTTATCGCTGGCGGCAATAAAAGCGGTTGATGACGCAGAAAACAACCTTATCAGCCAGGAAAGCGCCGTATATTTTCTCAAAGGGTTATTATATTGCTGGGAAAATAAAGTAGACGAGGGCATAGGAAACTTTCTTAACGCGATTGCGGCTGAGCCTGAGTACGAACTCTTTTATGTGTATTTAGGGGCTACGTATATAGGTGCCGGCAAGTTTCAGGATGCCATTGATACTCTTCAAAAAGCCCTTGCCATCAATACCGATTCGCCCGAGGCGAATCATTTTCTCGGTTCGCTTTACGTGCATCTTGATAGGCGCCCCGAAGGCATTTCCTATCTTGAAAAATCGATTCCCCTGTATCAAGCGCAAGGCAATACCGAAAAAATAAAAGCCGTAAACGAGCTTTTGGATAAAATAAGGTAACGCTCCTTCTATTAAAACCTCAAGCCGTCTTTTTCAATCCAAGCAACGCATAGCTCTTGCATAGGCAGTGAAAAAAGTTACCCTCGCACAATTCCAGTACGAATCCCGCAGTGTGCCGCTTAGTGCCGCGTATCTTGTATCCGGATTGCAGCGCGAGCGCATCGATTATTCTTTAAAAATTTATCCCAAATGTAGATTTAAGATTACCACAAAAGACCTCTATTCTTTTTTGTCCGATTCCGCGGATATTTTAGCAGTAGGATGTCTTTCCCATATGCTGCCTTACCTTATTGTGGCCCTCAAGAAGGTAAAAGAACAATTCCCAAAGAAAACAATTATCCTGGGAGGCATCGGCCCTACGGAGGCAGCCGAAGGGATTATGCGCAAATTTGATTTCGTTGATTTCATAATAAAGGGATGCGCCATAGAGTCTTTGCCGCTGTTAATCAAGAAGGTAATAAATAACGATCAAGATGTAAGCGACGTAAAACGGCTTGTCTATAGGGAAAGGGGCGCAGTGAAGGCTAATGCGTATGATGGTTTTTATTCCGAGCAGACCGTTACTACCGTTCCTGCGTATCAATACATCACACAGAGCAATACCTTTGATAAATTCGACATGATGACTTCTTTCGGCTGCCTTTACCGCTGTACGTATTGTTACCTTACCCCTTTAGCAAAACGCAAGGTAGCGTACCGCCCGCTTGAGGATGTTGCGCAGGAAATAGAGTTGATCAGGTCGATAAAAAAGAATGAACGCTTTTTTCTGCGCCTGACCGACGAGGCATTTATATTGAACAGAGACAGGGTGATTGCATTTTGTAGGATGCTTAAGAAATTGAAATTGCGCCTGAGCTGGAATTGTTACGGAAGGGTAGACAGGATGGATGAAGAGCTTATTAAGACGCTCGCGCGCCACGGATGCACAGGTCTTTATTACGGCATTGAATCTGGCTCCGACAGGGTCTTGAAAGAAGCAAAAAAAGGTTTTTGCATTGGGGACGCACAAAAGATACTGCTCCTTTCTAAGAAATATTTCAAGTACGTCACGGCATCCTTCATTTATTTATACCCTTTTGAAACAGTCAATGACTTTTGCCAGACATTCGCAATGAAAAAGTATTTCGAGTCAAAGGGTATTAAGACGCAGCTGCATACGATAACGCCGGTTAAGAATTCAGAAATTTATCGCAAGTATAAAGATACGCTGCGTCTTTATGATAAAGCCCCGTCTACGCACCACGGATCGCTGAAGAGCCTGCCTGAAGACTGCCTGGCTCTTGTGAGGCAGGATCCAGATATCTTTTATTTTTATTACACCTATTATTTCAATGAGCTTGAGCCGATCTTGAGTACCTATAGGAGATTCAAGGCTTTCTATAACAAAAGAATCCGCAAGGCCGCTGAAGCCAAAAGCCGCAACGCTTCTTAACTGCAGGAAACCCCCACTTTATTCTTGGAGTTTTTCTTCCAACAGCCGGACAGATTCGCAGGAGAAAAGGGATTGTGTTTTCGAAAACTCGGCGCGAAAACGCACCCCTTCGATATTGGAATAGAATACTACGATTTTAAAGGCAGGACTAACTAGATGCGGCAGCAATCTTTCGGTTGTGTCTTGCAGGTACACATGGTTTCTATCAAAAACCTTAAACGCAAGCCGTTTCCTTTCTTTCGGCCTTAAGACCCCTATCCCCTCAAATTCCAGTATAAACTCATTCCTGAAACCATAGTCATCGATGCAGATTTTTAAAGCATCAACCTTGATGTGTTGGGCAATAAAAAAACCTTCATTCTTCAGATAGATGCC
>JAQUON010000018.1 GCA_028717045.1 Candidatus Omnitrophota bacterium
TCTGGGATAATTTACAGAACGGAACATCCTGTTTATCAAAAATAGAATCTTTTCCGGTTGATAAATTTTCCGTAAATTTTGCCGGTGAAATAAAGAATTTCGACCCGAAAGTATATCTCGGCCAGAAGGGTTTAAGGAATTTAGACCGCAGCTCACTTTTTCTAATGACCGCGGCTAAGCTCGCGATAGACGAGGCAATGCTTAATATAACCGACGCAAATACCGATGAAATCGGCGTTGCCACCGGCACAACTTTTCCGCATCTCTGGTCAATGCTTGAATTTGACAAAGAAGTTTTAAAAGAGGGCCTTGATTTTTCTAACCCGGCGCTTTTTCCATCCACAGTTTTAAACGCGGCTTCTTCGCAGGTATCCATTCGTTTTAATATTCAGGGGTTTAATACTACCATTTCTACAGGTTATACATCGAGTATTGAGGCAATTAAATACGCATTCTATTTTCTTAAATTAGGTAGAGTACAAGCTGTGGTAGTGGGTAGTGTGGAAAGTATCTCATTGGTTAATTTTTCTGGCTTTTATGCTTTAGATTTCCTTGCAGGCATAAAAGGGGAAGAATTATCATGTCCCTTTGATAAAAGAAGGAATGGGATAATTCTTGGTGAAGGTGCAGGAGTAGTTATACTTGAAAATGAGAACCATGCGAAGCAACGCAAGGCAAATATTTACGCTGAAATAAAAGGTGCTGTTAGTTTCTTCGATGCATATAAAATTGGAAAATATCAACCACAAGGAAAAGGGTTAAAGCTGAGCATAGAAAAGGCCTTAAGAGATTCCCATCTTACGACTGAACAAATTGATTGTGTTGAAGCTTCAGCCAATTCTGTCAAGGAACACGATAGAATAGAATCAAAGGTTTTGCGAGAAGTGCTTGGAAGACAAGCTGATAGAATTCCTGTAACTGCAGTGAAGTCAATGCTGGGAGAATCTTTCAGTGCCGCAGGATTATTCCAGATCATTGCTTCTTTAGGTAACATAACGGAAGGATTTATTCCACCTGTTATAAATTACAAAGAGAAAGATCTTAACTGTGGCTTGAATTATGTGGTTAAAACGTTGTCTACGCGAAGAGTATCAAATGTGTTAATCAGTAGTTTTGGGCCTGGTGGCAATAACGCCGCATTGTTATTAACTAAATATCAATAAAGGGGGATTAAATGGCTAATCAACTAGAGGCCGAATTAAACAAAATCGTATCGGAGATTACCGAAATCCCGCTTGATAAGCTTAAGCCCGATGCGGACTTTTTCGATGACCTTAAAATTGATTCTATGAAGGCAATTGAGATTGTTGCGGCGTTTGAAAAAAAGTATAAAGTGGTGATACCCGAAGAAGAGATCCCGAAGATGAGGAGCTTAAGTAAGATTATTGCGTTTGCCAAGGATAAAATTAAATAATCATGAGCTGGGATATAGAAAAAATCAAATCAGTCTTGCCGCAGAGAGAGCCTTTCCTTTTCGTGGATGAGGTATTACGCGTTGATACGGATTCATTTACGGTGGTGGCAAAGAAAACATTTTCTCCCGGCGAATATTTCTTTAAGGGCCATTTCCCCGGCAATCCCATTGTTCCGGGGGTCATCCTGATTGAAGCAATGGCGCAGGCATCAATCCTTCTTTATGCGGCATGCAAGCCTGAAATCGCAGCTTTAAAACCCGATTATTATTTGGGAAAGGTAAAATCAGAATTTCGCCAGCCTGTCCGGCCGGGAGAGCCGGTCATTATGGAAATAAAGGGCCTAAAGATGATTAATAATGCAGGCGTGGGCCAAGCTACTGCGAAGGTAGGAGAGAATATCGTAGCAAAGGCAGAATTTATCTTTGGGGTCATAAGAAAAGATGCGCGATAGCAAAAGAGTGGTAGTTACAGGTATTGGTATTATTTCTTCTATAGGGATAGGTAGAGAGGCTTTTTGGCGGGCGGCAGTCAGTGGAACGTCAGGAATAAGTAAAGTAAGCTCCTTTAATACCTCAGAATTTAAGCACCACTACGGCGGAGAAATCAAAAACTTTGATCCCATAGAATTCATAGATAAAAGGAGGTTAAGGTTTTTAAGCAGAACATCTCAATTTGCAATCGCTGCTTCTCGATTGGCAATCGAAGATGCAAAATTAAACTTGAAACAACTGCCGAATTATAAAACAGGTGTGATTATGGGCACTACTATGGGAGAGAGTACGTTGGAAGAGGCAGTAAAAATTTGGGTTAATGAGGGAATAAGAAAAGTTAGCAAAGTACTCATATTGCAGTCGATATTGACTGAGCTCTCTTCAAATATTGGAATTAATTTTCGATGTTTTGGTCCTAATTTATTAATTCCTACTGCTTGTGCCGCAGGAAATTATGCCATAGGCTATGGTTTTGATTTGATTAAGAACGGTGAACTTGATATGGTCTTTGCTGGGGGCGCAGATGCTTTCTCCAAGCTTGCTTTTAGTGGTTTTCAACGTTTATACGCCATGGCACCTGAAAAATGCCAACCTTTTGATAAGAATAGAAAAGGTATCATTGTAGGAGAAGGGTCTGGAGTGCTTCTTTTGGAAAATTTAGGAAAAGCATTCAAAAGAAAAGCGAATATATATGCTGAAATAGTTGGATATGGCTTAAGCTGCGATGCTTATCATATTACCGCACCTAAAGCCGAAGGTATAATCAAAGCTATGAAGAAAGCAGTCAAGAATGCAGACATAAATATCGAAGAAGTTGACTATATTTGTGCGCATGGGACAGGAACAGTCCAAAACGATAAGACAGAGAGTTTGGCTATAAAAACTCTATTTAATGAGCGCTATAAAAAAATACCCGTGAGTTCACTTAAGTCTATGCTAGGTCATACCATGGGTGCGTCTTCAGCTATTGAAGCTGCAGCCTGTTGTTTAGCTGCAAAATACGATCTTATTCCACCTACGATTAATTTTGAGACTCCTGATCCAGATTGTGATATTGACTGTGTGCCAAATATAGCAAGAAAAAAAGTAGTTAATACTGTTTTAAATAATGGGTTTGCATTCGGAGGCAATAATTGTTGTTTAGTGTTGAAAAAATATAATTGAGTTTGGAGAATCAGTAATGGGTTTTAAAAAAAATGAATATGATGTGATTGTTGTAGGTGGTGGTATTGCTGGGTTGGTTTGTGGCGGTTATTTAGCAAAATTCGGAAAAAAAATACTTATCATAGAAAAGAACAGCCAGATAGGAGGTTATTGTTCTTCTTTTGAAAAAGATAAATTTATATTTGATGCTGGTGTTCATGGTATTGGAGGTTTGCATGAAACGGGAAAAACTTCCAAAATGATAGAAGAATTGGGTTTATCGGTAAAATTTGATAACCGTCAACCACACGAAACAGTTTTCTTTAAGAATAAGTATGCAATAAACTTTTGGAATGATATTAAAAAAACGTCCGATGAATTAATAGGTTATTTTCCACAAGAGAAACAAAGAATCGAAGAATTTATAAATCTTACTCTGAGAGAATCTCCTTTTGTATTGTTTTCAAAATGTCGGAATAAAACTTTTTCCCAAATTTTAAATTATTTTTTTAAAGAGGAAGATTTGAAAAGCATTTTCAAAATACCAGGAGGGAATATTGGTCTTTCCTCGAATTATGTTTCTGCATTGAGCATGATGGCTCTTTATCGTGAATTCTTATTTAACCCTAGTAAATATCCGATAGGTTCCATGCAGTCATTTTCAGATTCTCTAAAAAATAAGTGTCAATATTTCGGTTCTGAAATTTTGACAAAAAAGAAGGTTGTAAAAATTATTAAAAACGATTGTCGCTATTTGATAATGACTGATGATGGCAATAGTTACTTTTCAAGAAAACTGGTTTTTAATATAGATCCAATACAGGCTTATAAAATCGGTGGAAGTATTAAAGCGATTAGTAAATTTTACAAAATTGTTCGATTTTTAACTATTTCGCCCTCCGCGTTTTTTATTAATATCGGTTTAGCTGAAAACAAAAATTTTTCTCTAAATAATAACCGGTTATATAATTTATGGTATTTTCCTCAAGATGACACTTCAAGAGGTTACTTTGATCTTAGTCATAAATTTTTCGCTTCTCACTATATAGGTAAACATAAAGGGGTATTTTTAAGTTTTCCATCTGAAAGAACCTTGCGTGTTTTAATTATTGCTCCATTTCAGAATGCTTCTTATTGGAGTGAGAATAAAGAAAGAATTTCGGGAAATATTATTACAAGAGCGGCAGAATTTTTAGGTGGGTTTTTAAAACTTACTAAGTCGATTTCAATAACAACGCCCATAGATTTATATAGGTCTACTTTTAACTATAAAGGTGCGTGTTATGGCTTAATTCCTGCAACGTCTTTAAATAACTATTATGCAGGATTTGCAACATTGGATGATAATTTATTTTTATGCGGTCATTGGGTTCCTAATATTTTTGGTGGAAGCGGAATAGCGAGCGTTGTTAATAGAGCTATAACGTGCAGCGATTTTATTATCAAAAACAAAAAAAAGAATGAAGAATGAAAAATCAGTTATTTTTTTAACAGGAACAACTGGTTTGGTAGGTTCCTATTTAATGAAAGTTCTACTTGAGAATGGACATAAGGTTTTTGCGCTTGCACGAGATAATATTTTAAGTGCCCAAGAACGAGTTACAAATGTTTTAAAATTCTGGGGATATAAAATTAAACCTATAACAGAAAATAATTTGGTTATAATCAAGGGGGATATTGCTCAACCTTTTCTTGGTATTCAGTCAAAAGAAATAAGGAAAAGTCTATCGCGCGAAGTCAATGTTGTAATTCATAGTGCCGCTTTATTAGATTTTAGAAGTCCGCTTAACGTTGTGAGGGATATTAATGTAAAAGGAACGAAGAGGATTTTGGATTTCGTTTTGGGTTTTAAAAATATAAAAAAAATCAATTACTTAAGCACGATATTTATTATTGGTAAAAGGAATGATGTTTGTTTTAGCGAAGACATGTTATCGATGGGGCAAGAGTTTAACAATACGTATGAACAATCAAAGTATGAGGCTGAGCTTTTGATTAATGAATATCGGAAAAAAGGAGTCAAAATTTCTGTTTTCCGACCAAGTGCAATATTGGGTCATCGTAGAAGTGGAAAAACAAATAACTTTCATCTTTTTTACGAGTCTCTCAAGTTTTTCTCTAGGGAACTTTATGATAAATTTCCCGGAAGCGAAGAATGCTCTCTTAATTATATAAATGTCAATGATGTTGCTGATGCGATCTATAAGTTAAAAGAAAATGATACCTCAGAAACATATCATCTTCTTTCTTTAGATAACACAAATTCCCATCATTTTATAAAATTAGCTTCAGAGTATTTTGGCTTTCATTTGCCAGAGTTTATTTCATTAAAAGAATTTAACTTCAATGGTTGGACTCCTGCTCAGAGAGTTTTGGCTGAGCCTTTTATACCCTATATAAATTATACAACAAAATTTTCTTCAGAAAAAACAATCCGTGTTTTTATGAATTTTAGGTTTAACAGTCCTAAGATAACCGATGAAGAATTCTTAAGGATTTTTAAATATTGTACTAAAACAGGTTTTATGAGGAGAAAAAGGATTATAGTTTCAACTTAATATTAATAATATGAATATTTTTTGGCTTTCTAGTATTTGTATAATAATTACGAGTTCTGCCTCCGCTGTCATTCTACTATATAAAGGTAGACAGAAATTTGCTAATATTATTTTTAGTTTATTTGCTATCAGTATATTCATTTGGGGCTTTGGAGGGGCATTCTTTTCAACTGTTCCGCAGCTACAGTATAAAAAGGCACTATTTTGGTGGCAATTTTCTTACACGGGTATAATTCTCACAGCGTCATTTTACTCATGTTTCATTTTTGAATATTTAAATCTTAAAAAGAAGAATCTTATTATTGGTATTTTTGTTTTAGCTTCAATATTTATATTTTTTAATTGGTATGATAACTCTCGCTTTTTTTTAACTGATCTAAAGTATTCATTTAATCAATTTTACTGGCACGATTGGGTCAAGTCTCGAAGTACCTTATACTTAATTTTCTATATTGTGTTTTATTGGTTCCTGCTTGGTTATTCATTTTTACTTCTTTTATTCTCCTTTAAGAAGGCGTCTGGACTGCGTCGAAACCAATTAAAATACGCCATTTTAAGCTCAATTTTTGGTTGGTTAGGAGGAGAATTAAATTTTCTACCCGACTTTGGTATTAATATCTATCCCTATACCAATTTCTTCATAGTTCTTTATATTTTCATATTCGTCTATGCGATTATGAGATATCGCTTGATGGATATCCGAATCGCTATTACTCGCGCTGGACTTTTTATAGCTATTTACACTGTTGTTTTAGGCATCCCTTTCGCGTTAGTTTTCTTAGCAAAAGAGTGGTTAATCAAAACTTTTGCAGGCGACTGGTGGGCAGCGCCGTTAGGCCTAATGGCAGGCTTGGCGACCGTAGGGCCATTTATATATATTTACATCAGCCATAAGGCAGAAGCGCGGTTATTAAGGGAGCAGAGGAGGTATCAGGATACCTTAAAACAGGCCTCAATCGGGATGACGCGCATCCGAGATTTAAGAAAGCTGCTCAATTTAATAGCCCACATCGTTACCAAAACCGTAAAGTTGTCTTACGCAGCTATATACCTATTTGATGAAGAACGAAATGAGTATGTCTGCCAGGTAAGCCGCGACAGGGGCAGGATTCCCATTCCTAAAATTGACCCCGACAATATCCTGGTAAACTGGATCGGCGCAACCCGCAAGCCCATAGTTTACGAAGAAATAAAACACCAGATGCAGGATTATAGTGACCCGCAGTATAAACATCTTGAAGAGGTTATGCGCGCCCTCTATGCCGCTGTGATTATCCCGACATTCCTGGAAACAAAATTTATCGGCTTTATTGTGTTAGGGGATAAGCTTTCCGGCCAGATGTATAGCCCTGACGACCTTGATGTATTCCAGGTGCTTTCAAGCCAGGCAGCGCTGGCGATAGAAAACGCCCAGTTCTATGAAGAAGCCCAGGAGATGCAGGACCAGATTGCACAGGCAGAGAAAATGGCCACCATCGGAACCATGGCTGACGGGCTTTCTCATCAGATAAACAACCGGTTCTACGCGCTTTCATTGATTGCCGGAGATACCATTGATACCATCAAGATGACCGATATCTCCAAATGTACTCCTGAAGTCCAGGAAATGGTAAAGCAGATTCAGCATGCCCTTGACCGGATCCAGTCAAATGTAATGCAGGGCGGTGAGGTGGTTAAGGGGATTTTGAAATATACCCGTAAGGGTGACAAGGCATTTGAGGCGCTGGCACTCGACCAGATTATTGACGGGACCCTTGATATGGTGCAATACAAGGTCAAGCTGTCCGAAATCGATATTATCCGCGATTACCCCAAAGACCTCCTGAAGATAAAAGGCAACCTTGTGCAGCTGCAGGAAGTATTTTTTAATTTTATCGATAACGGGTATGATTCCATCGTTGAGCGGCGAACTACCCTGAAAGAACCGGGGTACCGCGGTAAAATACGGATTTCGGCAGCGGCAAAAGATGCCACAGTTGAAATCTTAGTCGAAGACAACGGGATGGGCGTGCGCGATGAAGATAAGAAAAAGATATTTACGCCCTTTTTTACCACCAAGGTCTCATCGAGAAAAGGGACAGGCCTTGGTCTCTATGTGGTCAGGAAGATTGTCATTGAAAACCACCAGGGTACCATCAACTTCGAATCGGAACATAAGGTGGGGACGAGGTTTATCGTAGAGTTACCAATTGCATAATGAAGATAAATCATAAATCCGAAATCCTAAATTCTAAACAAGCTTTAAATCACAAATCCTAATGTTGTAAACGAATTCGTTTGGGATTTAAAACATTAGAACTTGGAATTTGTTTAGGATTTAGTGCTTAGGATTTAGAATTTGATACGAAGGAGGCAAAGGTGGCAAGGTTAATGATCGTTGACGACGAAGCAGATGTCAGGGAATTCGCGGCCAGTTTCTTCAGAAAGCGTAAAATCGAAGTAGAGGTCGCAGGCAGCGGGGAGGAGGCACTTACGTTATTTGAAAAAAACAAACCCGGCCTTATCCTGCTTGATATCAAGATGTCAGGCATGGACGGGATTGAAACCCTGGAAGCCATACGCAAGAAAGACACCCAGGTAAAAGTCATTATGGTGACCGGCAAGAAGCCGGAAGAGGACGAGGCCTGTAAGCGCTGCGAAGAGCTGGGGGTAGAGGGTTATGTGCATAAGCCCCTTGAGCTCGATGAGCTTGAAAGGATCGTCCTTAAGGAGCTGCGCCCTTGACACATTACTACCTAAGCCTTGGCCTTAGCCTAACTGAACCTTGACCTAAACCTAAGCCTTATCTAACACAACGCCATGACTATCAACTACAAGAAAGAACTCGAGACTGCCGCTAAGAGCATGATCTTGGTGCATGAACCGGATGTGCTGATTAAGATGATAGCCCGCACCATTGTGCACCGTATTAAAGTCAGCCATGCGGCGATCCTGCTGCACGAAAAAGACAGAAGCACCTATGTGCTGGATATCTCTAAAGGGAAAGTAGGCGTTAAGATACCCGCAGGCTTTGCCCGTATGGATACCGATAATCCGCTGATCCAGTTTTTCCTTGATTCAAAAAGCAGGAAGATTTTTAACGGCGGCCCCTTCCTTCTCGACAAGGCAGAGGAAATACTAAGCGGTGATTCTGATGATGTGGCAAAAGAGTTGCTTAAGGGCGCGGTACATCAAATCGGCATTTATGAATCGGTAGTGTGCGTGCCCAGTTATTTCAGGGATGAACTCCTGGCGCTCTTGATGCTGGGGAAGAAGAGCGACGGGTCTGCCTTCGGCCAGGACGAGCTTGATTTTTTTATGGCGCTGGCTTCTGACGTGGCAATGGCTATACGCAACGCTCAGCTCTTCCGCGAGCTTGAGAACGAGCTTGAGAAGAAGAAGCGGCTGTTTTTTAACACTACCGTAGCCTTGGCAGCAGCGATTGAAGCCAAAGACCACTATACCCACGGCCACACCAACAGGGTCACCTCACTTGGCCTTGAGATTGCCAGGAAAATGGCCCATCAGAATAAAACATACGCGGATGCGGCTTTCATGGAAAATCTGCACGTTGCCTGCCTTTTGCACGACATCGGAAAAATCGGAGTGCCCGAATCCATCCTCAATAAGATAGAACCCCTGACC
Organism: Candidatus Omnitrophota bacterium; assembly: GCA_028717045.1. Taxonomy (GTDB): domain Bacteria; phylum Omnitrophota; class Gorgyraeia; order Gygaellales; family Profunditerraquicolaceae; genus SURF-25. Next base: position 9,232 of record JAQUON010000018.1, read on the forward strand.
CAGGATGAGTGGGTTAAGATTAAAGAGCATCCCGTGATAGGGGTAAATATACTACAATCGATTAAGGAGCTGGACGAAGTGATTCTTGGAGTCAAGTACCACCATGAACGATACGATGGCTCCGGTTATCCCGAAGGCTTAAAAGGCGAACAGATACCTGTTATTGCCTCGATTATAGCGGTTGCCGATGCATTTGACGCCATGACTACCAACAGGGTGTACCGTGCCGCAAAATCAAGGGAGGTTGCAATCAATGAAATCCAGCAGCTAAGCGGCAGGCAATTCCATCCCCTTATTGCCGAGGTCTTTATTACGCTGTGCCGGGAGGGCAGAATCTAATATGGCGCGAAAACGCATTCTCCTAATGTATATTACGGAAATTTCCGGCCATCACAGCGCAACCCTTGCCATAGAGCAGGCGATAAAAAAGCTCTCTGCGGATACGGAAATCCTCAATATAAACGGGTTCAACTATACTAACCCTATTGCAGAGAAGATCGTGGGTCGTCTTTATATGACGGTAATCAAAAGGACGCCTAAGGTTTGGGATTATCTATATGATAACCCTTCCATATTGAAGCGGATAAAGCGGATAAAAGACGCAATCCACAGGCTCAACTCTCCGAAATTCCATTCCCTTTTTCATGATTTTAAGCCCGATATCGTTGCCTGTTCGCAGGCATACCCCTGCGGCATGGTCGCCGATTATAAGAAGACCTACCGTTGCAATACCCCTCTGGTAGCGATACTGACGGATTTTGTACCGCATTCTTACTGGATATACGATACGATAAATTATTATGTTTCGCCTTCCGATGAAGTTACCCGGCGCCTGGCAGAAAAGGGGATACCCCTCGATAAGATAAAAACGTTCGGGATACCGTTTGACCCGAAATTCAACGAACCGGTAGATAAAAAGATTGCTGCTGCGCGACACAACCTTAAGCCTCACTATGGAACACTTTTGATTATGGGCGGAGGCCACGGGCTTGGGCCAATCGAGAAAATCCTGAAATCCTTAGACAGGGTGCAAGGCGATTTTCAGGAGATAGTCGTAACCGGCTCAAACAGGAAGCTGTATCATTCGCTTAAGAAAAAAATCAAGAGATATAAAAAACACATCGCCCTGTTAGGCTACGCCAATAATATCAACGAATTGATGAGCATTGCCGACGTTATCATTACCAAACCGGGGGGCATTACTACTTCCGAAGCCATGGCAAAGCAACTCCCCATGATCATTGTTAATCCCCTTCCCGGCCAGGAGGCGAGTAATACCGTGTACCTGACAGAAAAGGGGGCCGCAATCGAAGTGGATAACCCGGCAGAGATCAGTTTTATCGTCGAGAATTTATTGAACGACCCCGGACAACTGCGCTGCCTCCGTGAAGCCGCCGCAGGCATTGCAAAGCCCAATGCCAGCATGGATATCGCAAGATTCCTGCTGGATTCCGCATCTTCATAATTATGGTCGATTATACCCTCTACCGTATAGGCCAGTTTTTAGCGCTCCATCTTCCACTGCGGTTCAGTTACGCTATTGCAATCTTTTTTTCTGACCTACGCGCAACTCTCTTTGGCTCAAAAGACCGCAAGGCCGTTACCGGCAATCTACAGGCTATTTTCCCTGAAAAATCCCCCCGGGAGATAGAAACGATCCGTATCCGCATGTTCCGTAATTTTGCCAAATACCTGGTTGATTTCTTCCGCTTTCCCTTATTAAACAAAGGAATCATCACGCGCACAATCCGCATAAAGAACATCGGGTATTTGGATGAGGCGCTCTCTAAGGGGAAAGGGATTATCCTGATTACCGCTCATCTTGGGAATTGGGAGTTGGGAGGGGTGCTGCTGGGCCTTTTGGGATACCCTATACTTGCGGTGGCGCTTCCTCATAAGCACAAAAAAGTGGATGCTTTTTTTAATGCCCAGCGTAATAACAAAGGCATGGGCGTAATCCCATTAGGGAGGGCATTACAGCAGTGTATCCGGCGTCTGAACAATAATGAGATTATCGCATTGGTCATCGACAGGGATTTTACAGACAAGGGACTGCTGCTTACATTCTTAGGCAGGAAGGCGATTATCCCTCCCGGAGCTGCGGTGCTTGGCCTTAAGACAGAGGCAATTATAGTGCCCGCGTTCCTCCTGAGGAACCAAGACGACACTTTTACGTTTGTGGTCGAGAAGCCGGTTGAGACGTTTCAGCCTACCACAGATACCGGTGCGCGCAAGAAGCTTAGCGATGACTACTTGATGGCCGCCATGGCCCGGTATACCGCCATCGTAGAGGAATATATCAGAAAATACCCTGAGCAGTGGTTTATGTTCAGGCAGTACTGGAAAGACTAGGCGTTATGAGAGTTTGCGTCATTATACCTGCCCATAATGAAGCCCAGGCTATAGGAGGCCTGATACGTAGCATACGCCTTCAGGGGATTGATGTAGCTGTTGTGGACGACGGCTCTTTAGACGGCACATCAGAGGCTGCGCAAAGTGCCGGCGCGGCAGTCATAAGAAACATTTCTAATAAGGGTAAAGGCGCGTCTTTAGCCAGGGGGTTTGCGTATGCGATGGAACATGGGTTCGACGCGGTCATTACTATGGATGGCGACGGCCAACACCTGGCAGAGGATATACCTTATTTTATAGGCAGGGCAGAAAACTCTGAGGCAGGTATTTTCATAGGCAATAGGATGCAGGAGACCGCGCACATGCCGCGCGTGCGTATTCTCACCAACATGTTCATGTCCTGGCTCATTTCTATCGCGACAATGCAGGATATTCCTGATTCGCAATGCGGCTTCCGCCTGATTAAAAAAGCCACATTGCAATCTTTTCGCCTTACCTCGTTTAAATTCGAAATGGAGACCGAGTTGTTGCTTAAGGCAGCGCGCCATGGCATCCGGATAGAATCAATCCCGATTAAGACAGTCTATAGCGATGAAAGAAGCCACATCAACCCATTGGTGGATACCTTACGCTTTATTGCTTTTATGATACGCCAGATATGGACTACGCCTCATTAAGATCAGCGATGGTAAAAGAGCAGTTAAGGGCGCGGGGGATACAGGACCTCGGGGTCCTGGAAGCATTCAATAAAGTAGAGCGCCATAAGTTTGTATTGCCTGAGCTAAAAGACAGTGCATACGGCGATTTTCCCTTATCGATAGGCGAAGGCCAGACTATTTCGCAGCCTTATATCGTAGCGCTGATGACTGAATGCCTCCAGATCAGTCCTTCCCACACGGTCCTTGAAATTGGAACAGGCTCGGGTTACCAGGCTGCGATATTGGCAGAGCGGGCTTTGCATGTATATAGCATTGAGCGGCATGAGGTGCTTGCCAGCAAGGCAGAAGCACTTCTGAAGGAATTAGGGTATGGTAACATATCCATTACGGCGGGAGACGGCACGCTCGGATGGCAGGAATATGCGCCTTTTGACAGGATTATCGTTACCGCAGCCGCGCCGAGAGTGCCTTTGCCGTTGTTGGAGCAATTGCGTAACGGCGGCAAGCTTGTTATGCCGCTGGGAGGCTCTTTCGGGCAGATATTGACACTGGCCGAAAAAGAGCGGGATAAGATTACCTACCGCAAAATTTGTGATTGCGTATTTGTGCCCCTTGTGGGAAAATACGGGACAAAGGTGAATAATTAAGTCAGATGCTTACCCTGCTTACCCATTGGTTAAAGGATATACCGCAAGAGTTGGCAGTAGCAATTATCGCGGGGTTGCCGATTTCGGAATTAAGAGGCGCGATACCTTTGGCCTTGTATTGGGGCATGACTTTTAGTGAGGCCTTCTGGTTATCGGTAGCCGGCAATGCGCTTCCTGTTCTTCCGTTGCTCATTTTACTGGACCCCATTTCCGGTAGATTAAGAAAATTCAAGTTCTGGGCAAAATTTTTTGACTGGCTGTTCGAACGCACGAGAAAAAGAGCAGATAAGATACAGAGGTATGAAGCGCTGGGCCTTGCTCTGTTTGTCGCTATCCCTTTGCCTATGACCGGGGCCTGGACCGGCGCAGTCGCTGCTTCTTTATTCAAAATACGGTTTAGGTATGCGTTTCCTGCGATAATAGCAGGGATTTTCATCGCAGGGCTGCTTGTGCTGACTATGTGTAAAGTAGGGGCGTTAAGCTGGAAAGCGGTGATGGGATGATACACGTATATACCGGAGAAGGCAAAGGCAAGACCACTGCGGCATTAGGCCTTGCGGTACGTGCCGCCGGAGCAGGGTTTAGGGTGTACATAGGACAGTTCATTAAAGGCAGGCCGTATAGTGAATGTAGTTCGTTGAAAAAAATAAAGAATATTACGATTGAGCAATTCGGAAGGGGTTGTTTCATTAGGGGGCGGCCAGCCGCAAAAGACATCGTGCGTGCGCAGCAGGGGTTGGAACGCATTGAAAGTTGCCTGCGTAAAAACCGCTATGATATAGTAATACTTGATGAAATTAACGTTGCGATGAAGCTGAAGCTATTGACCGCGCAAGAAGTGGTGAGTTTCCTAAGGCGTACCCCCAGGAATTTGGAATTGATATTGACCGGACGCAATGCCGACAGGGCGATAGTCCGGCTTGCGGATTTAGTCAGCGAGATAAAGGAAGTGAAGCATTATTATAGGAAAGGTATTAAGGCGCGAAGGGGCATAGAATATTAGGCTGGTGGATAATTATTAAACAAACTGTTTGGCAAATTCTAAATCCTAAACAAATCCCAAATTCCAATGTTTCAAAATCCCAAACGAATTCGTTTAAGACATTGGGGTTTGTGATTTAGGGCTTGTTTAGAATTTAGGATTTCGTGCTTAGGATTTAACCTTTCGAAAAAACTTGACAATATTTGTTACGCATATATAATTAGAACATACAGGAGGTACGCATGTTAGCAATCAGTTTAGTGGTTGTCGGATTTATGTTAAGAATAATTCCTCATGTCCCTAATTTCACGCCCGTCGCGGCAATTGCCCTGTTTGGCGCAGCCTACCTTAAGAAAAAGCATGCATGTGTCGTTGCGCTGCTGCTGATGGTTGCAAGCGACCTGATAATCGGGATGCATAACGTAGTTTTTTTTACCTGGGGCGGTTTCTTGTTAGTCGCGTTAATGGGCATGCCGCTTAAGAAAAATAGGGGCCCGGTTGAGGTATTCGGTTTTTCCTTACTCGGGTCTTTTGTGTTTTTTATCGTTTCGAATTTCGGCGTGTGGGTAATGGGTTGGTATCCGCACACGCTGCAAGGCCTGATTTCCTGCTATGCCATGGCATTACCGTTTTTACGGGATTTTACCGTTGCAACACTGGTATACGCAACGCTGTTCTTCGGCGTATACGAAATAATTGCCAGCAGAGTAAGGAATACCAGGTTTGCCAGAGTTCTTTTAACTGATTTTTAGTAGATAGGCCGTTTCAGGGTAAGGGAAGGCTGTCTAATTCGGCCACAGTCCCGCTGCTGTAGAGGGGGCGAAATCCTGCGAAGTGCCACTGGCTTATAAAAAGCTGGGAAGGTGCAGGAGAGTAGATGTTCCCCTAAGTCAGAACACCTGCCTTGAGGCGAGAGAGTCCGTGCATTAGCCCGCGCAGAGGCTAAAGAGGGCGAAGTAAAACAGGGTATACCCTTGATGCAGATTATGCATCAAGGGTTTTTGTTTTTAGGGGAGGGGAATATGAAGTATGGATCGTTGTTGTTGCGTGTCGTGTTTTTTGTGTTAATGAGTATCCCACCAGCCGCAAGCTGCCAGGAAGGGCTGGCTGAGTCTGAAGGGATTAACCTCGAAAAGATCGTGATAACGCCGTTGCGTTACAGCCATGCCCTTGGTTCTGTGCCTGCCTCCGTAACTGTTATTTCATCTGAGGATATAGAGAATTTAAATGCCGCAACGATAGTTGATGTGCTGCGCGCTTCGCCGGGTGTGGTAGTCAGGGATTATTACGGAACGGGCAACAAGGCAACAGTGGATTTAAGAGGGTTCGGCGAGTTCGCCGCCAGCAACACCCTTGTGCTGATTGACGGAAGAAGGGTCAACGAAATAGACTTAAGCGGCACTGCATGGACCCAGGTTCCGCTCGATACGGTTGAGAGAATCGAAATAATCCGTGGTTCAGGCAGCGTGCTTTACGGGGATAACGCGGTTGGCGGAACGGTTAATATTATTACTAAGCGGGGTTCGGGTAAGCCGTCCGTAGAAGTAGAAACACAAGTAGGGAGTTATCAGATGAATTCAGAAAGGGTTACCTTAAGCGGCCAGGCCAAGCGCCTTTCCTATATGATGCGATTGGGCGGCTATTCGACAAACGGCTACAGGCAGAACAGCTATTACCGTTCGGATGATTTTGATTCAAAATTTATTGTTGACCCCACAGACACGACTAAATTTACCATCGCAGCAAACTATCATGATGCAGATTTCGGCATGCCCGGAGCGCTAAGGGAAAGCCAGCTTAAGGCATGTACGCGCCGCGATACAAAATTCCCCGATGACGATGTGGGAGAAAAAGACTGGTCGATAGACGTAGGGATGGAGCATGCCATTACCGGTGACCTTGATATGCAAAGCCACCTGTCTTACAGGTCAAGGTATGTCGACAACAACCTTTTGTCTTCACAGGCAGTGGAGGGCAGGAAAATAGATACCTTTAGTTTCCGGCCCTCGCTTGTGTACCGCAAGGAATTATTCGGCCGGGACAATAAACTGATAGGGGGAATTGATTTTTACCGCTCCGATTCGTTAATCGACGCATATTCATTTTCCGGGCTGAGTTATTACCAGGGCGCAAAAACACGCAGGACAGCCATTGATAAAGAAACGCAAGGTTACTATCTCCAGGACGAATTAGCGCTTAATAAAGCCCTGACATTCTTGGCGGGTTACCGGTTAGAAAAGGCAAAATATGCCTTTGATTCTACTCCTCAAGAAGGGCCCTGGACGAGCGATCTTTTCTGGAATTCTACTTACGTCAGCCAGGTCCTGAAAGTCGACGAAGAAGCCTTGAACCTCGGGCTGAATTATTCTTTGAATGGGGCGTCAAAGCTGTTCTTTCACTATACCAAGAGTTTCCGG
>JAQUON010000019.1 GCA_028717045.1 Candidatus Omnitrophota bacterium
CTTTCTTTCCATGCTTCTATGCGCCTGCCCGGAGATAAATCCATATCCCACCGAGCTGCGTTGCTGAGTGCCTTAAGCAACCGCACAACCCTACTTAATAATTACCCTCTTAATAACGATTGTCTTTTTACCTTGCGAGTACTCAGGCAGTTGGGAATCAAGGTTGCCATAAAGCGCCTGGAGGGATTCCGCGCAGATGTCCGTATTGCGGGAAAAGGATTGCATGGTTTCAGGCCTCCGCGTTCATCGCTCTATGTCGGCGAATCCGGGACGACCTTACGGCTCATCCTGGGGATACTGGCAGGCCAGGAATTTAAAACAAAACTTATTGCGGGCAAATCCCTATCCACCAGGCCTATGTTGCGCGTCACCGGCCCGCTGCGCATGATGGGGGCGCAGCTCGATTCCGTACGCGTGAAAAGAGGCTTAAGAACAGAAGAATACCCGCCTATTTCGATTAAAGGGGGTAAATTAAAACCTATTGTCTATACGTTACCGATCGCTTCGGCGCAAGTGAAGTCCGCAATACTCTTGGCAGGGCTTTTTGCAGCAGGCAAGACTTCAGTTGATGAGCCTGTAAAAACCAGGGACCACACCGAGCGGATGCTTGAGTTGTTCCGAGCGGATATACGGCATACCGGCAAAAAAGTAGTTATTAACGGCGGAGGCATGCTTGTGTCTCCAGGCAGGATATATATCCCGGGAGATATATCTTCGGCAAGCTTCTTTATGGTGCTGGCTGCGTTGATACCTTGCGCAGAGGTCGCTATTGAAAACACGAGCGTAAATCCTTCGCGGCTGGGCATTGTAAAGGTTTTAAAACGGATGGGCGCGGATATCCGGGTCATTATGCGCACAACGCACAGTTTTGAGCCAATGGGGACCATACTCGTAAGAAATAAGCGTTTAAAGGGAGTGAGGGTCAGCAAAGAAGCAATACCCTCGTTGATAGACGAGTTGCCCATTTTGATGGTTGCTGCCTCTTTTGCGCGAGGCAAGAGCGTGTTCGAAGGGATTGAAGAGCTTAAGGTTAAAGAAACCGACCGCATTATTTCTATGTGCGAGAATTTAAAAAAAATGGGCGCCGGCGTCGAAGTATTCCGAAAGGCGGGGCACGTAGCCATCCGTATTGCAGGAGGCAAGCTACGCGGGGCTTCTGTGCGCAGTTTCGGCGACCACAGGACCGCAATGAGCATGATTATCGCGGGCCTGGCAGCAGAAGGTATGACTGAGTTGGATGACGTAAGCTGCATCGATAAATCGTTTCCCGGTTTTACGCGCTTGATCCGGGCGTTTTCGGTAAAAAGTTGATAACTTTTTATTTGACACGTAGTTTAAACTCTGATACAATCTTCCTAGTTTAAAAGGAGAAGGTATGATTAGGCCAAAAGTCAAAGAAATAATAAAAAAGTCATTAAATTATGTTATTGGTCTGTTTTCAAATGACATGGGGATTGACTTGGGCACTGCAACAACCCTGGTATACGTTAAGGGCGAGGGCGTGGTATTATGCGAGCCTTCGGTTGTGGCAATCAAGAGAGGGACCTCTATCGTCAGGGCAGTGGGGGAGGAGGCAAAACGCATGCTTGGCCGCACTCCAGGTAATATCGTGGCGATAAGGCCGATGAAAGACGGCGTAATCGCCGATTTTGAAATAACCGAGGCGATGCTGCGTTATTTCATCAAAAAGGTCCATCACCGCAGGGTACTGGTAAGGCCGCGGATAGTGATTGCCATACCTTCGGGTATTACGGAGGTAGAGAAGCGGGCAGTGAAGGATTCTGCTGAGCGTGCAGGCGCGCGGGAAGTAAAACTGATCGAAGAGCCGATGGCTGCGTCAATAGGCGTAGGGTTACCCATTAATGAGCCTATGGGCAATATGATTATAGATATCGGAGGCGGGACTACGGAACTGGCGGTCATTTCGCTTTCCGGCGTGGTTTTCTCGAAATCAATACGCATCGGCGGCGATGAGCTCGATGAAGCCATTATCGAATATCTGAAGAAGACATACAACGTTATGATCGGAGAACGAACCGCGGAAGAGATCAAGATAAAAATCGGTTCAGCCTATCCTCTGGAAGAAGAGATGAATATGGAAGTCAAAGGCCGGGATTTGATTACAGGATTACCTAAATCAGTAATCCTGACTTCTGAAGAAGTCAGGGAGGCCCTCCAGGAGCCATTAAGGGCGATTCTGGAAATCACCAAGATATCCCTGGAACGAACACCGCCTGAGCTTGCCGCAGACCTTATTGAGCACGGTATCGTCATGGCGGGAGGCGGCGCGCTGTTAAGGGGTATTGACAAGCTTATTTCTGAAGAAACCGGCCTTCCCGTGCACATCGCGGATGATCCGATTACTGCCGTGGTGCGTGGCACCGGAGAGGTCTTAGACGAAGTCCGTTATCTTGACGACGTCACGGTATCGATTAAATCAGAAATCCAGACCTGACGACTTACGCTATAAAATGTGTTTAGGCTTAATAAGAAAAAATTAAGTGTTGCCGGTATCAGTTTTTCCTGCGTGTTGCTCCTTGCCGTTATCGTCCCCTTCACAAGACCGTCCCTACTGAACGTATTGAAGTTGCCGCTTAGCTTTCTCCAATTCGTAAGTGATGAATTCAACGGCCTTATCTTTTATCACCGTAACATGATCCAGAATGCGATACTCAAGAAGGAGATAGCGATTCTCAGGCAGAAGCTCATCGAATACGACGACGTAGTGCTTGAGAATGCGCGGCTCAACGCCCTTTTTGATTTTAAACAGAAGACTTCTTATAAAGTGATTGCCGCGCGGGTTGTGGGCTCTTCCGTTGATGATTGGTCTTCGGTGGCAATCGTCGATAAGGGGACCTCCCACGGGATAAGAAACGGATTCGTTGCGGTAGGCTACAAGGGGCTCATAGGCAGGGTGATCGAGGCCAGTTCGCGGTCAAGCAAGGTTATGCTGATTAACGACCCCAATTTGAGCGTATCGGCAGTAGTGCAGCGCAGCCGTCAGGAAGGGCTGGTATCCGGAAGCCTGAGCGGTTCCCTGGTGATGCGCTACCTGCCGCTTGAGAGCGATATTACAGTTTCCGATACGATTATTACTTCTGGCCTCAGCCAGGTCTATCCAAAAGGCATCCCTATCGGCAAGGTTGTTTCCGTCGGTTATGAGTTTTCGGGTTTAAGCCGCTACGCGCTGCTTAAGCCTTTTGTTGAGCTCTCTCGTCTGGAAGAAATACTCATTATTATCCCATGAAGACAACAGCCTATGCGTTGCTGGTGTGTGCCTTCTGTTTGTTGCAGGCAACGTGGCTAAACGCCCTCAAGGTCTTTTCCGTCAAGCCGGATCTCCTGCTCATTACTATGATCATTGCTACACTTAACTTTAAGCCCGGCAAGGCCATGGCGTTAAGCGTCTATACCGGGGTTTTGAAAGACATCTTTTCACCGTTTCCTGTAGGCCTGCACACGCTGTTGTTTCCGTTGTGGAGCCTTTTTATTATTGCGCTTTCCAAGAAAATTGTCATTGACGGCACCCTTCTTTATTCAGTACTTGCCGCTCTCGTTGTGATATTACAATCTATCGGCGCAAGAATTGTCCTAGTGTTTCTCGGGGAAACTATGCCGCCGGGCGTTTTTTTACGGATTATGATTCTTGGGGCGCTCTATACCGCATTTGCAATGCCGGTCATATGGAAGTTGCTTAAACCGTTAATCGAATACAGGGATGCCGAGGATACGATTTTTTAATTTTGTAGTGCTTATTGTGTTTGTGGTCCTTTTTCTGGGCCTGGCAAACTTAAGCATTATCCATGGGTATAAGTACAGCGAACTGAGCAGAAAAAACTGCATCCGGCTCATACCGCAACCCGGCAGGCGGGGAAGGATCCTTGACCGCCACGGCGATGTGATTGTGGATAATATGATTTCCTACAACCTGATGGTGTTGCCATCGGAATTCGGCAATCCCGACCAGGTGCTTTCCAGGCTTTCCAGGATAACCGGCAAAGATAGTGTTGCGTTAAGGCGCTCCTACAGGCAGAATTTTATATCGTTGAGTATCCCGGTAGTGGTGTTGGAGAATATAGAAATCAAAAAAGCCATCGCGCTTGAGGAGATGAAGCCGGAACTGGGCGGATTTACCGTAGAGCCTCAGCCGCTGCGCCACTACCCTGAAGGCGAACTTGGCGCGCATGTGCTTGGTTATCTGGGCGAGATTGACCGTTGGCGCCTTACTAAGCTTGCGGATTACGGCTATAACACAAAGGATATAGTGGGTTTTGGCGGAGTAGAAGAGCAGTATGATTATTACCTGCGCCAGGAAGACGGAGGTTTATCGGTTGAAGTTGACCGAAAAGGAAAATTCGTCAGGATGATCGGGTTCAGGCCTGCGCAATCAGGCAGGGATATCCAGCTTGCGCTCGACCTTAAGATACAAAGGATAGCGGAAAGTAAGCTGGGAGACAGGCGCGGCGCGGTAATCGTCATGGATCCGTCAAGCGGCGAGGTGATGGCCATAGTGAGCAAGCCTTCGTTTAACCCGGCCGTCTTTGTAGAGAAAAACGCTGCGGCAGTGCAGGGCCTCTTCAATGACCCTAAGGCCCCTCTATTTAACCGTGCAATCAGCGGTGCCTATCCTGCCGGTTCCCTTTTTAAATTAATCGTTGCCTCAGGAGCTCTGGAAACGAAAAAAATCAACCTCTCGACAACCTTTACCTGCGACGGCGGGTTGACCATCGGCAGAAGAAGGTTTGCCTGTTGGAATACGCACGGCACTCAAAACATAATCGGCGCAATTGCCCGTTCCTGCAACGTCTTTTTTTTCAGGACCGGAATCATACTCGGGCCGCAGCTGATACATGATTACGCCGTCAAGTTCGGGCTTTCTAAGCCTACAGGCATTGACCTGTCGGCTGAAACAGGCGGTTTTATACCCGATCCCCGCTGGGATAAGGTGTATAAACGGAAAACCTGGTACGACGGGGATACCGCAAACTTTAGCATCGGCCAGGGTGAGGTTTTGGTGACTCCCGTGCAGATGGCATGTGTGATGGCGGTCTTTGCCAATAAAGGAATGCTTGTCTGGCCCCATGTCATTAAGGATATACAAGGAAGGGATATTTCTACCGGTTTCAGGAAAGCATCTTTGGTGCCTATCCAAAAGAGTACTATAGAAACAGTGCGTAAAGGCTTACGCAACGTCGTCGCGGATCCCGAAGGCACTTCTTATTTACTTGCCAGCCTTCCCGTGGAAGTCGCCGGCAAGACCGGCACCGCCCAGGTGACCGGGAAGCTGCCTCATGGCTGGTTTATAGGATTTTTTCCTTTTGAAAAACCAACGTATGTGCTCTGTGTGTTTCTGGAGCACGGCGGTTCAGGGTATGCTGCCAGCGTGGTCGCGAAAGAGATTATTGCTGATATGTGCTCGGGAGGGGTCCTATGAGGGATGCGGGTGTCAGGATTACCGTGATCGCCCTTATCTTGTGCGTGCTGGGCATTATATCTATCTACAGCAATACCCATCAGAAAGACGACCGCTACTGGCAGTTGACGTACCAGCGCCAGATCTTTTGGGTGATCCTGGGCCTTGTCATTTTTTCAATCGCCTCGCATTTTAATTACCGTAACTTATGGGATTTTTCTTATTTCCTTTATGCCTTTGCGCTCCTTTTGCTGTTCCTGGTATTTGTGCTGGGGGTGGTGCGCCTGGGTGCCCAGAGGTGGCTTAAAATCGCCTGGTTCAATTTTCAACCTTCAGAGTTGGTAAAACTGATATTCGTAATATTTTATGCGCGGTATTTTAGCGCAAAGTCTGTGCACGACGTATCTTTAAGGGTTGGTAAGTTTGGGGCATTCAGGGCAATACTTTTGCCGCTTTTATTCTTGAGTGTTCCGCTCTATCTGATTATCGAGCAGCCAGATTTGGGCAGTGCCGTCATGATCATGATGATATTTGTAGTCATGCTCTTTCTGGGCCATGTGAAACTGCGCTACCTTCTTGTATTTATCGGACTGATACTCGTATTCCTGCCGTTAGGCTGGCATTTCTTAAGGGACTATCAGAAAGACAGGCTTATAGTTTTTTTGAATCCCAATATTGACCCGCTCGGAGCCGGATATACCATCATCCAGTCAAAAATTGCCATTGGTTCGGGAGGTTTCTTTGGGAAAGGCTGGTTATCGGGCACGCAAAGCCAGCTTTATTTCCTGCCTGAATCGCATACCGATTTTATCTTTGCTACCTTTATCGAAGAGTGGGGGTTGCTGGGCGGGGGCGTGCTCTTGGGCCTGTATTATCTGCTTATCCGCCAGGGCATCCTGATTGCGGCAAAGACGTATGACCATTTCGGCAGGCTCCTTGCGTTGGGGGTTTCTGCGATGCTGTCTTTGCAGGTTTTTATCAATGTGGCGATGAACCTGGGGCTTGCCCCTGTAGTCGGCATTCCTTTGCCATTGATGAGTTATGGCGGTTCGTCGCTGTTTTCTACGCTTCTTTCGCTGGGGGTCTTGGTGAACATCAACAAGACCCGGGCTGTGTTTTAACCCTTATAGACGCCTGGCTATGTTTTGAGTATTATCGCGTGAGGTCCTCTATGCGTCAAGATTACCTGCTTGAAGTGCGCAAGCCCGGCCAATACACCGGCGGCGAATGGAACGCCTTTTCAAAGCCTTTCGAAAAGGCAGGTATTACCTTTGCGCTCTGTTTTCCGGATTTGTATGAAGTGGGAATGAGCAACGTCGGCATGCGGATCATCTATGATGCACTGGGTCGCATTGACGATGTTGCCTGTGAGCGCTTCTTTTCTCCGGGCATGGATTTGGAGCATATACTGCGTACTCGCCATGAAGGGTTTACATCGCTTGAATCAGGCAGGAGGCTTGGCGAATTTGACTGTATCGGTTTCTGCCTGAGCCATGAACTCAATTACACTAACGTGCTGAATATGCTTGAACTGGGCAATATTGCGCTTTTGTCCGAAGCGCGCAACGCGCAAGACCCCCTTGTTATCGGGGGCGGGCCGTGCACCCTTAACCCCGAACCGTTGCATGCCTTTTTTGATGCGTTTGTGATCGGAGAAGGTGAGGAGGTGGCTGCGGAGCTCATAGATGTGTTGCGCCGTTACAAAACTGCTTTTAGGGAATCAAAAATGAGCAAGGCAGAGCTCTTGCAGGCATTTGCGGGGATTGAAGGCGTATATGTGCCGTCATTATACAAGGTTTCATACGATGAGCAGGGCAGGCTGGTTGAGTTTGCGCCCAAGGCCCTTGAGGTGCCTGCGGTGGTGAAAAAGCGCTTTGTGCCTGATTTAGAAAGTACTCCTTATCCGACGCGTTGGATGGTGCCGTATGTCCAGATAATCCATGACCGGGCAGCGCTTGAGATTATGCGCGGCTGCCCGAACCGCTGCCGGTTCTGCCAGGCAAGGACCCACTATTTTCCTTACCGCCTAAGAACTCCGGAAACGATTATGCGGCTTGCCAAAGAACTGTACCGCTCAACCGGTTACGAAGAGATATCCCTCTTCGGCTTGTCGGTGAGCGATTATCCCGGCATCGAAGGGTTGGTAGAATCGCTGGTCGATAATTTTAAAGAAGAGGCAGTGAGCCTATCGTTGCCTTCGATGAAACCCCGGCTGGTTGCAGGAAGGCTTTCATCGTTGGTCGCGCGCATCAAGAAGACCGGCCTGACCTTTGCGCCAGAGGCAGCGACGGAAAGGCTGCGCAGTATTCTTGGCAAGGATTTTGACGAAGAAGGGTTTTTTAAAGTGTTGCAAGAAGCCTTTGTGCACGGCTACCAGAATATAAAGTTGTATTTTATGATCGGCTTGCCCTCCGAAGAGGAGAGCGATATTGAAGAGATCGTACGGTTGGGCACGCGGGTTTCAGAGGCAAGGCGTAAGGCCGTCAACCGTCCTGCCCGCATCAGCCTCAGCGTGAACGCCCTCATACCCAGGCCGCATACGCCGTTCCAATGGATGCGTATGGAAGACCGCGCGCGCCTACAGAGCAAATTCGCCATTCTTAAAGAACGCACCAGTCGCTTACGCTTTAGCTTTAGTTACCATAACCTCGATATGAGTTTCCTTGAAGCAGTGCTTGCGCGCGGTGACAGGCGGTTAAGTGGGGTCATATTGCATGCATTTACGCATGGCGCGCGCTTTGATGCCTGGCAGGATATGTTCAGGTTTGACCTCTGGGAAGAGGCATTCCGCGCAAACCGCATCAGCCCTGTCTGGTATGTAGGCCAGAGGCACAGGCAAGAGCTTTTGCCATGGGATTTCCTTGATACCGGCGTTTCCAAAAGCGCACTGCGCAAAGAAGCAGATGCTGCTGGAGTATTGAACGATACAAGCCCCTCTACTAAAAGTGATTGCAATAGCAGAAGATAAGATGTATAATTATAATTCAAAAAGATATCGGTTATCCCATAAACCCGGGAGGGGGCTATGAAAAAGAACGTCGTAATTTCCTTATCATCGCAAAATATCCATTATAAATTAAAGATTGCATTTACGCTGATGTCCATATTGCCTTTACTTGTCTTCATTTACATAGTATCCAACTATGTCCTTCCCAACATAGGCCTAAAGCTGGATATCTGGATTTCGATAGGCATAAGCGTATTGATTTCGGGGATAGGGTTTTTTGTGGTCAAAGAAGTCATGGACCGCATTATCTCCCTGGCTACGATCGCCAAGCTTATCGCAGCCGGCGATATCAATCGTACGGTTGAGCTAGAGCGCATTGACGAGGTAGGCGACCTGGGTGATTCCCTCAATCAGATGACGCAGCGTATCCGCGACTACATGGATGAACTCAAGGGCTATAGCCTTAAGACTACCGAGATCAATTTCGAGATTCAAAAACGCATCCTGGTGCTTTCATCGCTGCTGCAGATAAGCTCTTTGATCGCGCAAGGCGTGAAAATCGAGGAGATCATAAAGCTGGCAACCGAGAAGTCGCGGCTTCTTGCAGATTCGGATGTTTCTTTTCTCCTGATGCGGGAAGAGGAAGGCCAGAATTTTTCCATGAAGATAGCTGATGGCATAGGGGCAAGCAGCCTGCTTGCGCTTACCATTGACCCCAATAAGGAGGTGTTTAGCAAGGCAATCAAATACAATAAGCCCCTTATCATCGATAAAGACAATGTGGTGTCGGACAGTTCAAAGATTGAATTTTACGATAAATTCAAGATCCATAACACGGTGTCGCTGCCGATATACTGCAGGGGAATGGTAAGTGCGATACTGGGCGTGGGCAATTCAAGGGACGGCTACCGCTATGAGAAGGACGATATAGACCTGTTGGACATTTTCGCCAAACAGATTGCGATTGCGATAGAGAACGATTTGTTGTTGCACCAGGTTGAAAAGCTGGAGATTAAAGACCCGCTCACCGGGCTCTATAATAAGGCGTATATCGTCAACCGCCTCGAAGAAGAGATCAAGAGGGCGGTAGTCTGCCAGAGGCCGTGCGCCTTCATCGTGATGAACATCGATAATTTCGGCACCTATAAGAATAGCTTCGGCTCTCTTCAGTCGGAATCTACCTTACGCAACATCGCCTCTTTGATTAGGGCGTCGGTAAGCGAGATTGACCGGGTTGCCCGGTTTGACGATAATGAATTCGCGATTGTGCTGCCTGAGAAGAACAAGAGGCAGGCAAAGGACCTGGCGGAAGATATACGCAAAAAAATAGAATCCTCTTTTTCCAAAGAGCAGGAGCCAAGGCGAAAGCTGACGGTAAGCGGCGGAGTGAGCGAGAACCCGCTCGACGGAATTACCTCAGCCGAGCTTATCGAAAAAGCCAAAGAACTGCTTGATGCCGCAAAGCGCCAGGGCAAGAACATGATCGTAAGCTTTAACGAGAAACGCATATGCCAATAAGGATTATTAAAAAACAGCTCGGAGAATTGCTCGTAGAGCAGGGGATCATTAACCAGAACCAGCTGGATAGGGCTTTGTCTACCCAGAAAGAGAAGGGCGGGCTTATCGGGGAAATTCTGGTTGAGCTCGGTTTTGCCAAAGAAGAAGATATCGCACACGCACTCACCGTGCAATACGGCTTTCCTTACCTGCCGTTGGATAATTACGAAATCAACCCCGATATGACCAAGATTATACCGTCCAGGGTCTGCAGGCAATACCTGCTCATGCCGATTGACAAGATCGGCAATAACCTAAGCGTCGGCATGTCCAATCCGTTGAATATCCAGGCTGTCGAGGATATCGAGCTGCTTTCGGGTTGCAATGTCCAGATCTTTGTCTGTACCGCCTCCGATATCAAGAAGGCGATCGAGAAACATTATAAAGACAAGGCATAGGATTTTCGTTTACATAACCTTGGGTCGATAGTCTATAGACAATAGGCTATAGACCCTTCAATATATGATCTCACTAAAAGAACGCCTCACAGATATCCTCATCAAAAACAAGCTCATTACCGAAGAGCAGCTTACTGAGGCCATAGAGGTTCAGAAGAAAAAAGGCGGGAAGCTGCGCGATATCATCGTAGAGCTCAATTTCGTAAAAGAAAACGACCTCATCTCTGCGTTAAGCGAAGGCCTTGATTTTCCCCTCATCGATTTAAAACGCCTCAAGATTGACCCCGAGATAGTAAAGATTATTCCAATCGAAGTGAGCCGCCACTACCAGATAGTCCCTATTTCCAAGATGGGGGACACCGTGACCCTGGCAATGGCAGACCCGCTCAATATATTCGCCATAGACCACGTCGAGAAGCTGACCGGTTACAAGATTAACCCTATTATTGCCTCTTTACAAGATATCGTGCAGACAGTGGAGGTCTCATACCCTGACCTTGCCAAGGATATGCTCAACAGCCTTGTGAAAGAGATGTCTGATACCTCAATAGAGCTTATTAAGGAGGATTCCGAAAGCGCTCCCAGCGACCAGGAGCTGGGCAGGCTTAGCCAGGATGCCCCGGTTATAAAAATTACCAACATGTTGCTTGAAGAGGCGGTGAAGAAAAAGGCATCGGATATTCTCATAGAGCCATTTGAGAAAAAGCTGAGGGTCCGTTACAGAGTGGATGGAGTACTGCAGATTACCGAAGCACCCCCGAAACGGATGCATGCCTCGATTGTCTCGCGCATTAAGGTTGTATCAGAGTTGGATATCGCCGAACACAGGTTGCCGCAAGACGGTCGCTTTAAGGCACGGGTTGCCGGGAAGGAAGTAGACTTTCGGGTTTCCATTTTGCCTTCGAGCTTCGGAGAGAAGGTGGCGATACGTATCCTTGACAAAAGCCAGGCAATGCTTAACCTGGAGCAGCTTGGTTTTAGCCAGGATATCATTACCAAGATTGAAAAGGTCTCCCGCCTTCCTCACGGGATGATCCTTGTGTGCGGCCCGACCGGGTCTGGAAAAACCACCACCCTTTATTCGGTATTAAAGTCCGTTGATGCCCCTGATAAGAATATCGTCACCGTCGAAGACCCGGTAGAATACCAGTTGGAAGGGATAAACCAGGTTACCGTCCGGCAGGAGATAGGGCTTACCTTTGCCAGCTCCCTGCGTTCTATATTAAGGCAGGACCCGAACATCATTATGATCGGCGAGATCAGGGATTTCCCGACCCTGGATATCGCCATTAAGAGCGCCCTTACCGGCCACCTTGTCCTTTCGACGCTACACACTACTACGGCAAGCGGCTCAATCATCCGTTTGGTAAATATGGGCGTTGAGCCATACCTTATTAATTCCTCGGTAGTCTGTATTGTTGCCCAGAGGCTGATCAGGAGGATATGTACTCACTGCAAGGAAGAGTATGAAGTCGATGAAGACATCTTGCGCACCCTCAGGATAAAGCTCGACGGAAAACAGAAAACAAAATTTTTCCGCGGCAAAGGCTGCAACCGTTGTTTTAATTTTGGCTATAGCGGAAGGCTGGGCATTGCGGAATTGCTTCTTTTGACCCCCAAGGTGAGGGAGTTAATCTTAAGCCGTGCCCAGGAGCATTTGATTAAGCAGCAGGCGCGGCAGGAAGGGATGAGGACGCTTAGAGAGGAAGGGATGAGCGCAGTGTTACGGGGGCTCACTACGCTTGAGGAAGTTGTCCGGGTAACCGCACCCGATGAGAACTAAAATGAAAGGTCAAGGTTAAGGCTTAGGTTAAGGCTGTACAATTGCCTCGACCAGGGCCTGGACCTTCTACTACGATGCAGGCACTAAAAGAAACGATCGTCGACATATTGTTCAAGAGCGGGCTTATCCCGAAGGAGAAGCTGGATAAGGCGCTGGAGATCCAGAAGACCAAGCAGGTGCCGCTGCGCAGGGTCCTGGTCGAAGAAGGCTACATCTCCGACGCGGATTTACTATCCTTGATCTCTAACCAGCTTTATATCCCTACTTTGCATATTTCCAAATACAAATTCGACCCGGATATTATCAAGCTGATCCCGGAACACATCGCCCGCCAGTATTCAGTGATTCCTCTTTCCCGGATTGGCAATACGATTACCGTGGCTATGGTCGATCCTCTTAATATATTCGCCCTTGATGACCTCAAGGCCTTAACCGGATGCGCCATTGATACCGTGCTGAGCTCTGAAGAGGAGATGCTCAAAGCTATCCAGTTGCATTACGGATCAGGCGTTGATATCCAGAAGATGCTTAAGGAAGGCACACTTGCCGAGGCAGGATTAGATGCAAAGGACTTAGAGCTCTTAAGAAACGAGGAGATAGAACTCAGCAGCGCGATCGAGGAGAGCGAGAAGCCGACCATAGTCAAGCTCGTTGACCTTATGCTTACCGAGGCGCTCAAGAGGAGGGCTTCTGACGTGCATGTGGAGCCCGAAGAAGACGGGCTGCGCGTGCGCTATCGCATTGACGGCTCTTTGCATGAGATATTCAAGTTGCCCAGGAAGAACCAGAATGCGATTCTTGCGCGCTTAAAGATTATTTCCAACCTTGATATTACGGAAAACCGTATCCCGCAAGACGGAAGGTTCAAGGTAAAGTTTGAAGGTCGGGAGGTAGATTTCCGCGTTTCAAGCCTCCCAATTAAATTCGGCCAAAAATTTGTTTTGCGGTCTCTGGATAAAACAAATCTATCCATAGGATTAGACAAGCTGGGGTTTTCCGAGCAGCCTTTACGGATTTTCAAGGAAGCCATTGCCAAGCCGTTCGGCATGATACTGGTAACCGGGCCTACGGGTTCCGGAAAGTCAACGACCCTGTATTCGGTATTGAATCAACTTAATACCCCGGAGAGGAATATTGTTACCATCGAGGATCCTGTGGAATACCAGGTAGAGGGGATAACGCAGATTCAGGTAAAGCCCGAGATCGGGCTTGATTTTGCTTCGGGCCTGCGCTCTATACTGCGCCAGACTCCCGATGTCATCATGATCGGAGAAATACGCGACTCAGAAACCGCAGACATCGCGGTAAAGGCTTCTCTTACCGGCCAGGTGGTGCTTTCTACGCTGCATACCAATGATGCCATCTCAAGCATTACCCGCCTTATTGATATGAGCGTGGAACCGTTTCTGGTTTCTTCTAGCCTTGTGATGCTTTGTGCGCAAAGGTTGTGCCGTAGGATTTGCCCGAAGTGCAGAAAACCCGTTGAGGTGCCTCATGAATTCCTGGAAGATATCGCGTTTAAGGATAAAGCTACCTTTTATAACGCGCAAGGCTGCAAACATTGCAATAATACCGGTTTCTACGGCCGCGTTGCCATACTTGAAGCCGTGTTGATTGACGATGCGATCCGCGAGATGGTTATCAAGAAAAAATCACTCGACGAAATCAAGGAATACGCCATCGGTAAAAACGGCATGAAGACGCTTAGGGATGACGCGTTCCTCAAGGTGAAAGAGGGGACGGTTTCTATCGAAGAAGCATTGCGCGTTACCACCGAAGAATAACTATGCCCGAATCAAGAAAGATATTGTGCATCGAACAGGATGGCTCTCTGACGCGCAAATTGCAGGAGATCCTTGTGGATAGGGCCGGATACGCAGTTTCCTTTGACGCCAATCCGGATACGGCACTTTCTGTTTTTAAAGACAATCAGTTCGATTTGGTGATTGCCCCGTTTGGCATAGGGGGGTTGGACGGGCTGGAGCTTATTAAGCGGCTCAAGGCAGTTGACCCGGATTGCGTAATTATCCTTTCGGAGAAGAACAGCCATGCCAGGCTCCTGGAAGACTCAAGGCTCCTGGGCGTCTATGATACGATCAGCAACGATATTGTCCCTGAAAGGCTCTTAAGCGTGGTCGCAAAGGGGCTTGAGCTGCACGCAATCCTTGCGGACAGTCGTAAGTTTGCTGCTATCCTTAAAGAGCAGAACGCGGCGCTGCAGAAACAAAATCTGCTTCTGGCAAAAAGGATAGACGAATCGACGAGGAACCTGACGCGCCTCTACGAAGACCTGCGCTCGACCTATATGCGCACCATAAAGGCGCTGGCTCAGGCAATAGACGCAAGGGACCATTACACCCACAGCCATTCCGAGAACGTGGCGCACATCGCCGTGGTTATTGCTCAGGAAATGGGTTTGTCTGCCAGGGACATTGAGCATATCAGGCAGGCAAGCGAACTGCACGACTTGGGAAAAATAGGTGTCGAGGACCGGATATTAACCAAGCCGGCCGGCCTGGACGCTGAAGAATGGGAACAGATTAAGCGCCACCCCCAGATGGGCGCGCAGATATTGGAACCCTTGACCTTTTTGAACGATGTTATAGAATTAGTAAGGCAGCACCACGAACATTATGACGGCAGCGGTTACCCCAAGGGCCTCAAAGGGGAAGGGATACTTTTAGGCGCCCAGATAATCCACCTGGCAGACGCATACGAAACCATGCGTTCTGAACGTGCGTACCGGAAAGTACCCTTAAGTAAACAAGAGGCCATTGCTGAGGTAAAACGGAACTCCGGCACCCAATTTTCCCCGCGGGTGGTGGAGGCATTCTTAAAGGTGGTGGATACCCTATGAGCTTTTATCAATACACGGCAAAAGACGCAAGCGGTAAATCGGTAACCGGGATGATCGAAGCTGCTTCGGAAACAGAGGCGGCGAATACGCTGCATAAGCGCGAGCTGATAGTTATTTCACTGGCATCGGCAAAACAGAAGAAGATAAAGAAGGCAAAGGGCGGCAAGATCAAACAGGATGACCTGGTTATCTTTTCACGCCAGCTCGCCACCATGATCGAGTCGGGTATCCCGCTGGTGCAGGCGTTGTCAATATTATCCGAGCAGATAGACAACCGGACACTTAAGAATATCACCGTCGCAGTGCGCCAGGATATAGAGTCGGGTACCAATTTCTGCGATGCCCTGGCTAAATACCCCAATGCGTTCTCGGATTTTTTCATCAATATGAGCAGGGCAGGCGAGGCTTCAGGGACCCTGAATGAGGTCCTTGACAGGGTCGCTTCCTATATGGAAAAGATATCTGCGCTTACCAGAAAGATCCATTCTAGCCTGGTGTACCCTGCGGTCGTCATCACCATGGCAGTATTGATTACCGCAGTGCTGCTGCTTAAAGTCGTGCCTACCTTTAAGGGTATTTTTTCTATGCTCGGGGGAGAGCTGCCTCTTCCGACACGCATCCTAATCGGCGTCAGCGAAGGCCTAAGGAGCTATTTTCCTTTTGTGGTCGTTATGTGTGTGGTGTTGGCTGTTGTGTTGCAGCGCTATATCAGCACTGAAAAGGGCAGGTATATGTTTGACAAATTAAAGTTGAAGGCCCCGGTATTGGGCCCGCTTTTCCGTAAGGTTGCAGTAGCGAAGTTCTCGCGTACCTTCTCGACACTGGTCAAGAGCGGTGTTTCTGTCCTCAATGCCCTTGATATCGTTTCTAAAACCGCAGGCAATAAAGTCATCGAAGAGGCGATACTGAGCTGCCGAGGGGCAGTCAGGGAGGGGGAGCCGATTTCATCCCCCCTATCCAAGGGGGCAGTTTTTCCGCCCATGGTCTGCCGCATGATCGGAGTCGGCGAACAAACCGGACAGCTGGAGAAGATGCTTACGAAGATAGCCGATTTTTACGATGACCAGGTGGACGCTGCGGTTTCCGGCCTTACCAGCATGATAGAGCCGATGGTCATAGCGTTTTTGGGTGTTATAATCGGCG
>JAQUON010000020.1 GCA_028717045.1 Candidatus Omnitrophota bacterium
CCGCAGCTACCTTCAGCCCGATGTTGTGTTCGCAATGGATGAGGGTAGTCTATGTCCCAGGGCAAAAGTCAAAATGGTTCGGTAAGTTTTATACCTTCTCGGAACATATGTTTAGGTCATGGGAGGGCTTTTATTCTAAGACGCTCGGCTGGTGTTTGCGTCACAAAAAATTAGTGCTTATCGGATTTTTGGGAGCTTTTATCGCGACCTTGTTTTTGACGCGTTTCGTAGGGAATGAATTTATCCCTGAAGAAGATACGGGAGACGTACGTTTGACTATCCACCTTCCTTTAGGGACAAGGCTGGAAGAGAGCGATAAGGTCGCTTATAGAATTGAGGATATACTGAAGAGCGATGTGCCGGAGGCAAGATTTTATTATGTCCGAACCGGAGAAGGCACGGGCAGTAGCAGGGGGTATGGCCAGACTATGGGGACCAATATTATCACTGGTGGGGCCAAACTCGTGCCAAAAACAGAAAGGAAGCGCTCTCAGGCGGCAATAGCGCAATATCTCCGTGACAAAATTAAGAAGATCCCCGGAGTTTTGAAAATCGATGTCACTACGGGAAATCCAGTTGGCCGCATGATTACCGGCTTAGGCGGAAAGGCTGTGCAAGTAGAGATCGTAGGGCATTCCTTTGAAGGGGCCGATAAAGTTGCTTCGGATATAAAAAGGATTATGGAAAAGATCCCCGGCGCCGTCGATGTGACTATATCGCGTGAACTGCGGCGGCCTGAATTAAAAATCGAAATTGACCGAGAGAAAGCAGGGAGCATGGGTTTGAGTATGGGGGTCATCGCCGATAGCCTAAAAACGTATATTCAAGGTTCGACTGCGACAAAATACAGGGAAGAGGGAGAGACGTACGATATTTATGTGCGCTTGGAAGAATCTTCCAGGCAGACATTAGAGGATATTCAGAATCTTCCTATAATTTCTACCGCTGCGCAAAAACAGATTAAGCTTTCTAATGTCGCACGGATTTATGAAGGCGTAGGGCCGTTGGAAATTGAGCGCCAGAATCGCGAGAGAGTGGTGAAAATCGAATGTAATACCTATGAGCGTTCCTCGGGCAAGGTAGTCGAAGACATCCAAAAGGAATTGCGCAGTATGGCATTGCCCACCGATATGATGATTAATATAGGAGGGGAGGCGGAGGAGCAAAGAAAGTCTTTCCATGATTTAGGGCTCTTGTTGTTACTGGGCGTCTCATTGGTATACATGATTATGGCTGCACAGTTTGAATCATTACTCGACCCTTTCATCGTTATGTTTGCGATACCTTTTACTTTTATCGGGGTAATCCTTGGTTTTCTTTTGACCGGCACCACTTTAAATATTGTGAGCTATTTGGGGGTGATTATGCTGATGGGAATTGTGGTTAACAACGCCATTGTGCTCATCAGCTACATTATCATTTTACGTGCCCGCGGAATGGCCATGTACGAGGCGGTGACCAATGCGGGCAGGGACAGGCTTAGGCCAGTGCTGATGACCACTATTACTACTTTAGCCGGGTTGTTACCTTTGGCTTTATCAAGCGGCGTAGGCTCAGAGACCTGGAGGCCGCTAGGGATCACTATGTTCGGAGGATTGACCGTCTCCACACTTATTACGCTGCTTTTTGTGCCGACCATCTACGTAGTTTTCCACAGGAAAGCTGCCAAGGCAGGATAGGAGGCTTTTTCATGAACAAGATGGTATTATTGGTATATAATGAGGCAATCGACGCTGAAGTAATGGAGGTGTTGGAGGGCTGTACCATGAAGAATTATACTAAAATTACCGGCGTCTTCGGCCGCGGCTCTACGTCGGGCACGCATCTAGGAAATGACATATGGCCCGGCAGGAATAATATCCTCTATGTCGCCTGCGCTGAGCAACAAGCCGTACGCATGCTTTCTTGTGTAAAAGAGCTTAGAAAGCAGCTTGGCCGGGAAGGTATCAAGGCTTTTTTGCTGCCCATTGAAGAGCTTACCTAAAAAGCAAATTTCACCTTGACCGCAGTATCTTTTCTGTGGTAAAAATAAACTTAAGGCAAAGGAGGTTTGAATGTCCATAAAGACGATAGAGGTTATGTGTCTTCCATGCCCCAAATGCGAACAGTTGCGCGATAAGATAGCACAGGTCATTAAGGGGATAGAAATGCAGAATAAAGCCAAGATCCCCTACGAATTCAAGCACACCCCGCATTTACGGGACATAAGCAAGTATAGCCTAAGCCCGTCACAGGCCCCGGTGGTAATTATCAACGGAAAAGTTGAGTTTGCCGGGAGGGTAGAGTTACCGGCCCTTAAGATGAGGCTTGAAGCCGTTAACAGGATGTAGCCGGCTACAAAACAATTGTGCTTTAAGGCAGGCGTTACTTTTAGAGGTTCCATTTCCTTAACGGAGGTGCAGTATGGATTGGGGTATGCAAAACCGCTTACATCAATTAATCCGGCCAGACGGCAGGTGTTTTTTTCTTCCCATTGACCACGGGTATTTTCAAGGGCCTACCCACTGCCTGGAAAAGCCCGGCTCAACCATTGAGCCGATATTGCAATATTGCGACGCGCTGTTTGTGACGCGCGGGGTTTTACGCTCTTGTGTTGCCCCTTCCTGCGGCAAGCCTGTTATTTTGAGAGTATCTGGGGGGACAAGCATGGCTGGAAAAGACCTTGCGAACGAGGGCATTACTACTTCCCTAGAAGAGATTATCCGGCTTAATGCACAGGCAGTGGGGATTTCCGTATTTGTCGGCAGCGACTATGAACACCAAACGCTTCTTAACCTTGCGAAATTAGTAAATGAGTGCGAGGATTACGGTATCCCGGTAATGGCAGTGACCGCAGTAGGGAAAGAAATGGAGAAGCGCGATGCGCGCTACCTTGCCTTAAGCTGCCGTATTGCCGCAGAATTAGGCGCGAAAGTGGTAAAGACATATTGGTGCGAAGAGGGTTTTGAAAAAGTGGTAGCAGGCTGCCCTGTACCGGTAGTGATCGCAGGCGGCCCGAAATGCGCAACCGAAGCAGAGGTATTTGCGTTTGTGCATGACGGCCTGCAAAAAGGCGCTATCGGGATAAACCTGGGGAGGAACGTATGGCAAAGCCCTTATCCGGTTGCTATGGCTGCTGCGCTGGAAGCAATAGTGC
The DNA here is from genome assembly GCA_028717045.1 of Candidatus Omnitrophota bacterium. Taxonomy (GTDB): domain Bacteria; phylum Omnitrophota; class Gorgyraeia; order Gygaellales; family Profunditerraquicolaceae; genus SURF-25. The sequence goes on from JAQUON010000020.1 coordinate 3,137, forward strand.
ACAAAAAGGCGAGCGTCAAAGATGCCCAGCAGCTGTTTAACGAGTTAAAAAAGAAGAGGTAGTACTCAATGCGAGTAGCTATGTATTACAATAACCGGGATGTGCGTATCCAGGAAATGCCGGTACCTAAGGCCGGCGTACAGGAATTGCTGGTTAAGGTTATGGCCAGCGGGATATGCGGCAGCGATGTGATGGAGTGGTACCGCCTCAAGAGGGCCCCGCTTGTACTGGGCCATGAAATAAGCGGCGCAGTTGTTGCGGCAGGCAAAGAGGTCAAGGCCTTTAAGGCCGGTGACCGGGTTTTTGTATCTCACCATGTCCCTTGCAACACCTGTTATTATTGCCTCAGCGGCCACCATACCTGCTGTGAGACTCTACACACTACCAATTACGACCCGGGCGGTTTTTCCGAATACATCCGCGTTCCCGCGATTAATGTAGACAGGGGGACGTTCCTTTTGCCAGGCGGACTTTCTTACGAAGAGGCGGTTTTTATCGAGCCGTTGGCATGCGTGCTGCGCGCTCAGCGATTAGCAGGATTAAAACCCGGGCAAACCGTTTCAATCTTAGGAAGCGGCGTTTCAGGGCTGCTTCATCTTTTATCGGCAAAGGCCCAAGGCGCCGGGAAGATTATTATGACTGATATCAACGAGCTGCGCCTAAAAAAGGCCCAAGGATTAGGCGCGGATGTTGTCTGTAACGCCAACAGTGACCTCGCCTCTGAGATCCGCCGGGTTAACGATAACAGGCTTGCTGACATCGTAATCATCTGTACGTGCGCACTTCCTGCCTTTACCCAGGCATTAAAAAGTGTTGAGCGGGCCGGAACAGTTTTGTTTTTTGCCCCTACTGAGCCCGGGATAGAATTTCCCCTTGCATTGAATGAATTCTGGCGTAACGGAATCACCCTCTTGTCCTCTTACGGTAATAGCCCTGTTGATGCGCATGTAGCAATAGAGTTGCTTAGGGCGGGGCGAATACCAGTCAGAGAATTAATCTCTCATCGTTTAAGCCTCGCAGAAGCTCCGTTAGGTTTTCGTTTAGTCGCAGAAGCCAAAGAATGCCTTAAAGTAATAATTGAGCCATTCAAATAAGCCAGCCCCGCATTAAAAATACGCAACTTTAATATTATCAATAAGTTTAGTTTCTCAAAAAATTTCCTTGACAGTGGTAATTCTTATTTTATAATATAATAAAATTGGATTAATAAAATTTTACTATTTGGCAAATGGATATTGGCGGCCTCCTGATATCGCAAGCGAAAAAATCCCCCTGCAAACCAGCACTGTTTTTCAATAATAAAGCCATATCGTTTACGGAACTGAAGGATTCTTCCTTTCGGCTCGCTAATGCGCTCAGCAAGGAATTAGGGTTAAAAAGACAGGAAAAGGTAGCTGTCTATTTACCTAATAGTATTGAATATGTGAATAGTTATTTGGCTCTGTGGTCGGTTGGCGCAACCGTTGTCCCTCTCGATTTCATGCTTACCGAAGAAGAGCTCATTTCTTGTATCTCCCATTCCCAGGCCCGCATATTGATTGCCAAGCCCAGACACAGCGTTTCTTTCGCTTCCATCAAAGAAAAATGCCCGGCCCTGGAACACATTGTTCTTTGCAGCGAGCAAGCTTCCCCGTTTTTTGCGTTTCAGGACCTTTTGCAGCAGGGTGATTCCGCGCCCGTCACTATTGAGGTGCCGGATAAGGAATACGCGATTATTTTCTATACCTCCGGGACTACCGGTAAGCCCAAAGGGGTGCTGGTGAGCTATCTTCAGTTAAGCGCGCCTGCGAAAGCCATGGAGTATTTCGTGGACTTAGGCGAGAAAGATACGGCTTTATGTGCGCTTCCTCTTTCGCACCTGGGAGGATTGGTGTATCTGCAAAGCCTTATCTACTTAAGAGCGTCAGTGGTGTTGCTTGAAAGGTTTATTCCTTTTGAGTTTCTTAAAAATGTGCAGCGCTATAACGCGAGTTGCTTCTGGATTGTCCCTTCGATGTATTATGCGCTTTTACAGTTAAAGGAATTTGAAAACCTTGATTTGTCGAGCTTGCAATGGGTGGTTTGTTTCGGGGCTCCCAGTTCACCGGAGCAGCTGCGTAAGTTTCACCGCTATTGCCCCCAGGCAGATTTTATTAATGGCTGGGGAATGACTGAGACTAATGCGCCTACCGTGGTTATCCCCAAAGGCTCAAAAAAGATAGAAAGTATCGGTAGGCCTGCGCCCTGGATTGAAGTAGACGTATTTGATAATGAGGGTCGCAAGGTCCCCAAGGGCAAGATAGGCGAGATCGTGGTAAGAAGCTGGGTAGTAACCGACGGTTACTATAAGGACCCCGAGTTAACTTCGTTTACTATGCGTAATGGCTGGTTCCATACCGGGGACTTAGGCAGGTTTGACGAGGAGGGGTTTCTTTATATTGCCGGGAGAAAAAAAGAGATGATCAAGGTAGGCGGGGAGATCGTCTTTGAGCCGGAAGTAGAGCAGGCGCTCCTTGCTCATCCTGCGGTCAGAGAGGTTGCGGTGATCGGCATTAGAGATGAATTGAGGGGCGAAGTGCCAAAGGCCTTTACCGTGGCAAAAGAGGGGGTTTCATTAGGCGCAGAAGACCTGCGCCACTTCTGCCGCCAGCGGCTTGCGCATTATAAAATTCCCCATTTTTTTGAATTTAGGGATTCTCTTCCCAAAACCAGGTCGGGAAAAATAGATAAAGAGGCGCTGCGAAAAGAAGGTCACATCGGATGAAGAAATTCGTCGATTGGTTCAGCCACGGTTTAATCAGATATAGGTATGGGTTTCTCATTCTGTGCGTTGCCATCAGCGGATTCTTTGCGTTTCAGGCAAGGAACATTTCTTTTAAGACGAACCTGGGGGATTTTTATCCCCTGAAGCACCCTTATCTTAAAATCCAGAATCGGCTCACCGAGATATTCGGCGGGCTCAACCAGGTTTCTCTGGCGATCGAGGTCAAAAAAGGCACAATCCTCAATGCCAAGACGCTGGATAAGGTATGGCGGATTACCAATGAGTTGTATCTGACCGATGGGATAAATGCCGCAAGGCTGGTTTCGCTTTCTGCCAGAAAAGTCAAACACGTAGAAGCCAACGCAGAAGGGTTTACTACTGATTGGCTTATGCACGATCCTCCCAAAACACAAGAGGGCCTAGCGCAGTTAAAGGCGCGTATCCTGCACAATCCTTTGGTGTATGGCCCGCTCGTTTCGGAAGATTTCAGGGCCACCCTCATTCAGGCCGATTTTGAGTCCGGCATCTCTTCCCGCGAGATCTTTACGCTGCTTGAGGGAATAAAGAAGCGCTATGGAGACGAAGGCCACGAAATTTATATCTCAGGCCAACCGGTCTTACAAGGATGGCTTGATTTTTATCTGCCTACCGTTACCAAACTTTTTATCGTCACACTTCTTGCCATGTCCTGGGCGTTGTATAACGCCTTTAAATCAAAACGAGGCGTGCTCTTGCCTTTGAGTTCAGCGGCTATGGCGACGTTGTGGGGGCTGGGCCTTACTGCATTTTTCGGCTTTAAACTTACTCCCTCAACCGTATTGGCGCCGTTTTTGGTCTTTGCGTTGGGGGTAAGCCATTCTGTGCAGTTCATAAAGCTTTATTATGAGCGCATGAGCAGGAATGAACGCAATTCCAAAGCCGTTGCCATAAAAATCACGCGTTCACTCTTTATCCCCGCCTTCACCGGCCTTCTGACAGATGGCATCGGGCCCTTTACGCTTTTTTTTGTTCCGCTGGGCATGGTTCGCAGCCTTGCAATCGCAATCGGTTTCGGCATTATCAGTATATTTTTTAGCACCGTAGTGTTGGTCCCCAACCTGCTTTCATTCATGAAACCGCCAAGGCGGCTTGAGGTCGTCAAAGAAGAAAGAACTACCCTGACTAACAGGATGCTTAGTTATTTCGCAGCACTTGCCATACATAAGAGGTCCCGCTGGACAGTGATTACCTCATTTTTTGTGCTGACTTTCATTGCCTTATTCGGGATGAGCCAGCTTCAGGTGGGAGACAAAAACCCCGGCTCGTCACTTTTGTTTCCCGACAGCCCCTATAACAAAGCGGAAAAGTTCGTAAGCGAGAAGTTCGGCGCTGCCGAGCCTTATTATATTTTCGTCAAAGGTACGCATTACGATACATTCTTACGCAGCAGGGCGCTTAAAGAGATGGACAGTTTACAGCGTTATCTTGAAAGGGAGGTCAAAGGCGTTGGCAGGACGCTGTCCTTAGTTGAATATATTAAAAGCATGAATATGCTTATGTTTGCCGGGGACAAGGATGAGTTTAAGATTCCCGATAATGATAAAACGATAGCAGAATATTTATTCTTATACTCGCTCACCGGATTCCCGGGAGATTTCGACCCGGTAGTCAACCCGAATTATGAATACGCCAACATAAAGGTCGACCTGCGCGACCATAAAGCCGATACCATGCAGCAAGCCATAGAGAAGACCCAGGAGTGGATTATTCGCTACCACAAGGACGAGGCAATAGATTTTCAGTATGCCGGAGGCAACGTGGGGATGCTGGCGGCGACAAATCAAATCCTTGCGCCCATGCTCACCGTAAATTCCCTGCAGACATCATTTTTGGTATTTCTGTGCCTTGTCCTTGCGTACGGTTCATTAGTGTCGGGATGGCTCCTGATTATACCGCTTGTGTTCCGCACCATGCTTGTATTCGGGGTCCTGGGGTTTTTAAGGGTGGGCCTGACCGCAGAAATGATACCTATGGTTGCGTTGGGTATAGGTTTCGGGGATGATTTCGGCATTTATATCGTCTCGCGCATAAAAGAAATTTTAAAAGAAGGAGGTGGTTCTTTAAAAGATGCGCTGGTAGAGGCAATGTCTACGTCGGGCAAGGCTGTATTCTTCACGGGCCTCACTCTTACCCTCGGCATTGCCACATGGATGTTCTCAAGCATTCTCATGCAAGTACGATTAGGCGCGCTTTTAGGGTTTTTTATATTTTTTAATGCAATAGGCACGCTGTTGGTTTTACCTTCGATGTTGATGACGGTAAAGCCGAAATTTTTGCGACAATAAAGGAGGGGGAGTATGAAAAAGCTGTGTCTGGCAGTGTTGGGCATTGTCCTGCTTACGGGGCATGCAATGGCATCTAACCTTGAATATTTTAAGGTTTATACGCCGAAGCAAGGAATGAGTGCTGACGAGATAATGAATATCGAATATTTCGTCAAGTACACGAAATTCGCACACGATGCTTCTTTTTACGGGAAGGCCTATTTTATCGATAAGTCGGGCTCTGTCAGGGAAAGAGAGACAACCCGTCTGAGAATCACCCTTGGCAGGAAGTCGGATGACATCGCCTATAAGGACCTGGTAATGTTTACCGCCCCGGCCCAGGTAAAAGGGTTAGCAACGCTAACTTGGACGTATATGAACCCCAAGAAGGAACAAGATACCTGGCTATGGGTTCCTTCCTTGAAAAAGATCAGAAAGATATCCGCTGCAAACGCGGACGATTCTTTTATGGGTTCCGATTTCACCAATGAAGATATTCTCACGCGCAGATTTGAGGATGAGGCATATACCTTATTGAGAGAAGAGAATTTCAAAGGTTACCACTGTGATTTTACTAAAAAGACGTATTATCAGGATGCTCCTTGTTTTGTCATTGAGGCTAAGCCAAAAAGATCGCCATGGTATTACTCCAAGAGGATACTCTGGGTGGATAAGGCAACCGGCGCAGGGATATACGAGGAGATGTATGACCCCAACGGCAAGCTGTTTAAGATAATATTCAAGAAATTCCAGGTCTATAACGTAAACGGCAAAGAGTATCCTGCCCAGGAGCTACTTGAGGGTAAGGACTTGCGCACCGGCCATCGTACGGTAATCACTAATGAAGATATCCGTTTTGACATCGGTATTCCGGAAGACCAGCTTACAGAGCAGAAACTCATGCAGTCTCGATGGTAAAAAAGGAGGAGGTAATGAAGAAGAGTGTATTTGTGGTGCTGTTCCTTCTGTCGAGCTCCTTTGCGTTTGCAGAAGGCCAGTTTGATTTTAGCGGGTATCTTAAAAATGAAATAGGCATCAGGCTGCAGGATTTTAACGGAGACTTGCAGAAGTTCAAGAATATCGCAGAGGTCGCCGGCGAGTATACAGTAAAAGAGGATGTAGTGTTATTCGCCAAGGTAAAATATTGGTATGACCTGATGTATGACTTCCGCAGCCAATATGATAAAGGACAGGATGCAATGGGGCATATACAGCGCACTGACTGGCTGCGGGACTGTTACCTGGATTATACCAACGGAGCGTGGTTTTTGCGTTTAGGTAAGCAGCAAGTAGCCTGGGGCCAGGCAGACGGGATTACTGTATTAGACAGGGTCAACCCCGTTGATTTGAGCGAATACTGGCTGCAGGATTTTGTGGATATGCGCATTCCTCTTTGGATGGCAAACGTCAATTATGCCCCAAAGCTCAATTCAAACCTGCAGATTCTTATTATTCCTGATTTCGAGCAGTCGACGTCAGCGCCCATAGGTTCGTCCTTTACCACCTATGCCTATACGAGGTACGACAATTGGAAAGAATCAATGAAAAGAATAGGCGGTAGCGTGGATGAGAATATCTATTTTCCGGCTAAGAAGTTCGAGAATTCCACCTTCGGCCTGCAATGGTCAGATCGTATCGGTGACCTGGCGTATACCTTAAACTTCCTCGACGGGTATTATTATTCTGCTCGCAACACTACGATTGGGTTGGGAGGAGTCCGCTTTAAGGTAGACCGTGCGTTTAAACGCTGGCAGATGTACGGGAGTTCGTTCAACAAAACGTTCACGAACCCCGGTTTCATGCAGGGCATTACGTTGCGCGGAGACCTGGCGCTTTATAAACATGAGCCGACATATATCGGGGATCCTGTTACTGCATCTGCGAAGGAAATTAAGCGTTGGGACAATGTGTTCTGGCTGATCGGCGCGGATAGGTACGTTGCGACTAACTGGCTGCTGAGTTTCCAGTTTGCGCAGTATATTTTGGACGAAGCCAAGGCAAAGGATAACACACGGCCCGTCCAGCAGCAGTATCCGCTCAACCCGTTTACGTATGGTCCCGCTGACCAGGTAGAGAACATATTCTCGCTGAAGGTGTCCACGGATTTCATGAATGAACGCCTGAAGCCGGAAGTGTTGTGGAGCTTTACCGATGACAACCAGGGAAGGATATCGCCTAAGGTGACCTATGAAGTCAAGGATAACCTTTGGCTTACCTGCGGCATACATTATTTTTACGGAGACTTGCTTGATTCTAACGGGCAATACCGTGAACAGGGCCAGTTTTACACTCAGCTAAAGTATACATTCTAATCCGTTTAGCTCACAGAAACGCCCGCGCTTCTTTTAAAGGAGCGCGGGTTTTTTGTTTTATGATATAATAGACGTAGACGAAAACATTTTTGCCGCGAGTTACCATGAAGCCGAATATTAAAAATGTGACCCTTGAGGAATTGAGCGGGAGGCTAACCCAATGGGGCTATCCGCAGTTTCATGCGCGCCAGATATTTTCCTGGATGTACCAGAAGAATGTGCTGGAATTCAAGGATATGACCAATATCCCCTCTTCTTTAAGAAAAAAATTGATTGATAATTATTGCTGTTCCGAAATGAAAATCGCCAAAATTATTGAATCTAACGACGGAACCAGAAAATTACTTCTGGCCGTGCATGGCAATGAGTGCATTGAGGCGGCCTTTATCCCCGCGGAGAAACGGGCAACCGGCTGCCTCTCATGCCAGGTAGGATGCGGGTTTTCCTGCGCGTTCTGTGCAAGCGGGTCAAGAGGGCTTACGCGAAACCTCTCTTCGGGGCAAATCCTCGACGAAGTAGTATATCTGAAACGCTGTGCGCCCACGTATCTTCTTTCCCACGTGGTTTTCATGGGAATGGGGGAACCTTTCGATAATTATGATAATGTGCTGAAGGCGGCAAGAGTCATCAACGCCGATTACGGGCTACGTATCGGCGCACGCAGGATTACCATTTCAACCTGCGGAATACCGGAAGGTATCAAGAGGCTCGCAAAGGAGAACCTGCAGATTGAATTATCGGTGTCTTTACATGCCGCAGATGATACGATAAGGTCAGCGCTTATGCCGGTAAACAGGAGATATCCGCTCAGTAGGCTCTTCGACGCGATAAAAGAATATGTAAAGGCTACTAATCGGCAGGTGACGTTTGAATATATCGTAGTTGACGGGGTCAATAACGGATTGAACGACGCGGCAAAGCTGCAGTCTCTCCTTAAGGGGTTGAATTGTAAAGTCAATTTAATTCCTTATAATCCGGTTGAGGCCAGCAGGCTAAAGGCACCTTCTCGGGAACGCGTCAGGGAATTCAAGGGGTTTCTTGAAAAAAGAGGAATTACGGTAACGGTACGTAGGTCTAGGGGGCAGGATATCGACGCAGCGTGCGGCCAATTAAGGATGCGCTATGAAAATTAATATATTCGTCGCCATAATAGCGGGGGGCCTGGCAGTTATTCTGTCGTCTGGCTGCGCTAAGAGAGAAATCGCCAATATCGGTTCAAAAGGGAAAAATATTATCTGCTTTGGCGACAGCATTACTGCCGGTTATGGAGTGAGCCCCGGCCAGGACTATCCCGCGCAATTGGCCAAGCTTTTGGGCAGGCCCGTGATTAATGCGGGTAATTCCGGAGAAACATCGCGCGATGCCTTGCAGCGGCTTGGCCCGGATGTCCTTGAGAAAGACCCTTTTTTGGTAATCATCGAATTTGGAGGGAATGATTTCTTGAAGAAAATCCCCGTTTCGGATACGGCTATATACGTGCAGGAAATGGTTGAAAAGATACAAGCACGGGGCGCAATGGTGGCTATTGCTGATGTCAGTAGCACTATGGTGATGGGCGAGTGCTGCAAGGAATTAAGCAGGTTGAGCAAGAAATATCAGGTTATCTTTATTCCAAGGCTGATGGCAGGAATCCTTACTACCCCTTCCTTAAAAAGCGACTTTATCCATCCAAACGCAGAAGGGTATAAACTGATTGCCGAACGCGTATATAAATACCTTAAGCCCTATCTTGGAAAAAACTCAACTTCCCACTGAAAGAAATCGCAAAAGAGGTTTTGTGACGAGAATGAAAAATGGTGCCGGGGGAGGGAGTTGAACCCTCATGTCCTTTCGGACGCCGGTTTTTGAGACCGGTTCGTCTGCCATTCCGACACCCCGGCAGAAACTTATTGACGCTCATTATTTTATATTCTAAAATATCAACGGTCAATAGATAAATCAAGCGCAGGTTTTGGCGCAGTACGTTTGATGTAAGTGGGCTTAGGCAGCGTTCGTACTTTTCGATATATAAAAACATGAGGGGCGAAAAGTATAAATTTTTGCTACGCAAAAATTTGGGGCCGTAGCGCAGTTGGGAGCGCGTTTGACTGGCAGTCAAAAGGTCGGGGGTTCAACTCCCCCCGGCTCCACAAAAATTTACGCCAAGCAAATTTTTGTGGATGCCGAAACAATGTGTTTCAGCATCCACTAATGTTCCATATACTTATTGCGCTACCACGCTCCAAAGCTCGCCGTAAAATTCAATCTATGTCAATAGGCACCGCCGCGTTGAAAAAAATCGACTGTCGCGGTAAAAAGGAGTAGGAGTTGAGAATTCTGTTAATAGAAGACGAAATTAAGATGGTCAGCTTTATCCAGCGTGGCCTTAAAGAAGAGGACTATGTCGTTGACGTAGCGCACGACGGAGAAAAGGCATTATTTCTGGCGGAAGTCAATCCCTACGACCTCATAATACTTGATATTATATTGCCGGTTAAAGACGGCATTACCGTCTGCCGGGAACTCAGAAGCAAGAAAATAAACGTTCCTATTTTGATGCTTACTTCAAAAAACAGAGTAAGGGATAAAGTTTTAGGATTAAATTCCGGCGCCGATGATTATCTGGCTAAGCCGTTTGCTTTTGAAGAGCTGTTAGCCAGAATCAGCGCGCTATTGAGAAGAAATAAGCAGGATAAATCCGGCATTCTTAAGATTGCCGATTTAGAAATGGATCAGCTTAAACATAAAGTTACGAGAGCGGGAAAAGAAATCCAGTTAACCAGCAAAGAGTTTGCCCTTTTGGAATACCTTATGCTTAATGCCACTTACGTCGTCACCAGGACTATGATTTCTGAGCATGTATGGCATGAGGATTTTGACAGTTTTACCAACGTTATTGATGTGTATATGAATTTTTTGCGCAATAAGATTGATAAAGGGCAGAAAAAACAGCTTATTCATACCATTCATGGAAAAGGGTATGTCTTAAAGGAATAGAAATGCGTGCTAAAACCATTAAATTAAAGATCAGCTTATTATATGCATCTATATTAGGAGCGGCACTCTCTGTTTATGTCGCCCTTCTGTTTATCGTACCTGCAGATTTATTACAGCGAAATAAGCTGCTTTGCATATTAATCCCTATCCCAATAACTTTATTATTCGGTTATTTTATCGGCCGGGTGATTGTTGAAAGGATTTTAAAGCCAATTAAAGACATTACCGATACCGCGAATAACATTACTCATGAAGATTTAAGCCTGAGAGTCAAAGCGGAGAATGTTGATAAAGAGTTACGCCTATTAATAGAGGCTTTTAACGGAATGGTTTCCCGCTTGGGGGAATCATTTGAGTATATAACAGATTCGAGTTCCTATATCGCCCATGAATTGAAAACTCCGATAGCCATTATTCGGGGAGAATCGGAGTTCGCCTTAAAAAAGGAGAGAGATAAAGAAGAATATAAAAGAGTCATCAGTGTCAGCTTGGAAGAGACCAAGAGGATGCTTAAAATTATTGAGGATTTACTGCTACTGACCAAAATGAATTATCAACCCGATGTGTTGAAATTCGAGCAAATCGAATTAACTCAATTTATAGGAATAATTTATGAGCAGGCGAAAATTTTAGCTTCCCAAAAGAACATAATAGTAAAGATTGATATTCCGCAAGAGACAGGCACAATTAATGCGGATGACCTGCATTTGAGACGCCTGTTTTTAAATTTAATAGATAATGCGATTAAATTTACTCCTGTTCACGGAAGCATCAGCATAAGCTTAAAATATGAAAACCAGAAAGCGCTTGTTTCTATTATTGATACGGGAATCGGCATTGAAAAGGAAAACCTCCCGAAACTTTTTGATAAGTTTTTCCGCATCGATGGAAAAATTAAGGACAGTTCCCCCAGCAGTGGATTAGGCTTGAGCATCGCCCAATCAATAGCCGAACTGCATGGGGGTGAAATTGCAGTAACCAGCCGCGCGGGGCAAGGCTCTAATTTTACCGTTTCCATCCCCCTTCTTAGTTAACAAATCTTAAATTCTTCCTCCATTTTTTGAACAGATAATAATTAAAAATTTTAATTTCTTTTTAACGTTTCTTTAATCCGCCATAAGTTATACTTATGACGGGATAAGAAGAAAAAAGAAAATTTGGGTGGCTGTGGAGGTTTATTAAGAGATGTAGTTTAACTCTGCAGCCGCCCGCTCATTTAAAGGAGCGGGAATGACAAAAATTCTTATTGTTGAAGATGAAGGAAGGGTAAGGCGAATGTATAACACAATGCTTAAAAATGAAGGCTTTGAAGTCCTCGAAGCTCCCGATGCCATGCAGGCATCTTGTATATTAAACAGAGAACCCGTAGATATAATGCTCCTTGATATAAAAATGCCGCAGGTTTACGGCACCGTATTTTACGACATTATGAAAATATCCAATAAAAAAGTAAAAGTAATCGTCGCAAGCGTTTATCCTGTTGATGAGCAGAAAGAACTGATTAAGGATGCCGAGGATTACTACGATAAATCACAAGGCTTGGATTTGCTGCTGGAAAAAATCAAGAAGGTAGAAAAGGGCGTTACACAGAAAAAAAGCATACTGGTGATTGATGATGAGCCGCAAATCAGAAAAATATACCGCCATTATTTACAGGAACACGGCTACCGCATTATTGAAGCTCATGACGGCAACGCTGGTTTAGACATATTAAGAAGAAGCAATGAGATTGCTTTGGTAATTCTTGACCTTGCTATGCCCAAGCAGAGCGGGTTTGAAGTTTATGAGCAGATGAAAAAAGAATTCCCGGGTATAAAAATATTAATCGCCAGCGTTTTTAATCAAAAGGACCAACAATTCTTCCTTCCTAATGCCGATGAGTATTACGATAAGTCAGAAGATGCAGCCGGGCTGGTCAAAAAAATCGAAAAACTAATATATACAGACTCTCCTGCGTAAGTAATAAAATCCCCCCCCGGTCAAACAAAGGGGCAAGGAGGTTCATTATGTGCCCATATTTTATTTATTCAAAACTCCAGAGTTTATGCGCTTGTTATCCCGGGAGCCTCTTTTGCCCAAGCATTCAAAAGCGGCATGATTTTTGTTTCAGCAGGTTCAGGGACTGCCAATATTT
>JAQUON010000021.1 GCA_028717045.1 Candidatus Omnitrophota bacterium
TATCAAGGTATCCTCGGAGCCATTTTTTATTTGCGCAGCAAATAAAAAATGGTGGGCTCAAGTGGGTTCGAACCACCGACCTTTGCGATGTCAACGCAACGCTCTAACCAACTGAGCTATGAGCCCTGATTTTTTTATTCGCGTTGCTCAGCCTTAACCTCAGCCTAAGCCTTAATCTTGTTTTCTACTTCGTACAACTACTGGGCAAGGAGGGAGTTGAACCCTCACGACCTTGCGGCCAACAGATTTTAAGTCTGTCGTGTATGCCATTCCACCACTTGCCCGATGACTTCTTAATATGTCCTTTAGCCGCTCAACCAACACATTGGTGGCTAAAGGATAAATTCCGCTTCGCGGAATTTGAGGCGACGAGCGGATTCGAACCGCTGTATAGCTGTTTTGCAGACAGCTGCCTTGCCACTTGGCTACGTCGCCAGGCGTTCTATCTGTTGGACAATATCGCCGATTTCTGCCAGGCACCCCGTGCCAATTTTACCGCAGGCAAGCCTTCCCTTTCTCGGCTCTACAAACACATACCCCAGCGCCTGCAGTTTCTTGATATTTGCCTGCACGATTGCATTGCGGTACATGCCTTCATTCATTGCCGGGCACAAGAGCACGGGAGCTTTTGTCGCAGCCACTACGCAGGTCAACATATCATCGCAGATACCGGAGGAAATTTTGCCTATACAATTTGCGGTAGCCGGCGCAATCGCAACCACGTCTGCCTGCTCTGCCAGGCTGATATGTTCGATTTCCCAGGCACCCGGCTCGTCAAAAAGGCTTACGTATACCTTGTTGCCGGAAAGGCTCTGAAAGACAATCGGCCTAATCAACTCCTCGGCCTCCTGCGTCATCACTACGCTGACTATAAAGCCCTTTTCTTTAAGCCTGCGAACGAGATCGCAGGCCTTATAGAGCGCAATGCTGGCGGTTACTCCCAGGATAATATGTCTATTTTTTTTCATAAAAGGGCTTTGGTTTTTTATTTCGCCGCTGCGCTTTTCTTACACTTTACTTTTCCTTCGGCAATCTCCTGCAGCGCAAGAATAGAAGGCTTGACCGACGCGCTGCCTTCTACGAGTTTCGGCTGCCCCTCTGCAATCTCTAAGGCCCGACTTGACGCCAATACCACCAACTTGTATACAGAACCCTTGCTGTTTTCGAGTAATTTCTCCAATGCAATATCTTTCATGTGCGTACACCTCGTTTATTCCTTACGGCTTGCGCCGAAAGTTCTTTTTTAATTATTGTGCGCAGGGCCGCGATGGCCTTGCCAAGATCCTTATTCACAATCCGATACTCGTAATGCCTGGAGGCGCGAACCTCTTCTTCGGCAAGTGCGAGCCGCTGCTCAATCTCTTTTGCCCCTGTCCTGCTGCACCGTTTTTGTATACGTTCAGGGAGTAATTTCAGTGAAAGAGGCATTACAAAAATCGACACGGAGTTTTTAGGATACAGCTCCCTTACCCTGCGCGCCCCTTTTATGTCGAGACACAGCAGGAGCCCTGATTTTGCCGAGTATTTGTCTGAGAAGAATGTTGTGGGCGTTCCGTAATAATAACCTAAATATTCCGTCCATTCAAGCAGTTTTTTCGACCTTAATTTCTCTTGGAATTCTTGTGCGGTGATAAAATAATAGTCCCTGCCGTTCTTCTCTCCCGAGCGTTTTGGCCGGGTCGTGTAAGACACTGAGCGGGCGAGCTTCCTGCGTAACAGCCTGTCGGAAAGGATGCCTTTAAGAAGCGTAGTCTTGCCTGAACCGGAAGGCCCGGAAATAACAAATATGGTCTTGGGTATGCTCATTGTGCAACCGAAGCGGATACTACTCAATATTCTGCAATTGTTCCCTGATTTTTTCGATTTCGCTCTTTGCCTCGATAACCCTTGAGGTAATCAACATGTCGAATGATTTTGCGCCTGTTGTGTTTATCTCCCGCTGCATCTCCTGGGCGATGAAATCGAGTTCTTTGCCTTTTGGCCCCGCATCCCTCATGATACGCATAAAATTTCTTATGTGGAACTCTACCCGTTGCAATTCTTCAGAGATGTCGGATTCTTTCAAAAAATTTTCTTTTTCTTCGTCAGAAAGAAATCCCTCCACCTTAGCCGCAACCGCTTTTTTAAAGCGGCTCCCAATGCGCTCTACCAACACACGTATACATCTTAGCCGCGCCAGAAGATATGCCGCTAACGCGGCCCCTTCTCTTTTGCGCGATGCAACGAGACTCGCAAGCGCTTCGGTAACGAGCCTCTTAAGTGCCGGCCATTTCTTGCGTAATAGCGCCTTATTGTCGGCCAGGGAAACAACGCCCGGCAAACTGACTAATGTACCCAAAGAAACCTCGTCCTTACAATGCGTATAGCGCCTTATATACTGCAGGCTCGACATGTAATCTTTCAGTAATTGTGTATTCGTAAACACGCTTTTTGATTTCCCGCCGGTGAGCGATATCATACACAAAATCCTCCCCCGCTTTACGCGCGCCTCTATTACCTTTTTGATCTTCTCCTCTAACCAAGACATCCCTTCCGGCAATCGAGAGATTATTTCCGAAGATTTATGATTTATGCTTTTTATTTCGACATAGACCCTGCCCAATTCTTTTATCTCTGCTTCCCTGCTGCCAAAACCGGTCATACTCTGCATGCGCAACCCCTTTTTATGCCCAGACAGTATGCGTGCACTTGTCGATGGTTGTTTTCTTGACGGGATAAAGGTCCACAATCACCTCGTCGGGAGTAAACCACAGCTTAATTTCACGCTCTGCCTCGTCTTTATTTGAAGAAACGTGTATTACGTTTTCGTAAAGGCCCGAGGTCGTGATTCTGCCGTAAGAGCCCCTAATTGACGTCGGATCCGCCTCTTCTGGATTAGTGGCACCTGCCAGCTGTCTGCACTTAGTAATTGCGTTTTCCCCCCAATACACAAGTGCCATCACCTTCCTGCGGTTATGTTTTTCCCCGCATATGTATTCAATCAACTCCTTAAAAAAGGGCTTATCTTTAAGGTGCTTGTAGTGCTCCGTCGCAAGCTCCTTGTTCACTTTCACAATTTTTGCTGCCATGATCTCTAGTTTTGTTTCAGATAAACGAGTCAAGATATTGCCGGTCAGCGATTTTTTTAAGCCGTCTGGTTTGATCAGTATAAGTGTTGCCTCGTTCATATTGCTCACCCGCCTTTCAATAACGCGACAATGCGCTGCAAATCCTCATCGGAATAAAATTCGATTTGTATGTGCCCGCGTTTTTTCTGCCTTACAACCCTTACCCTAGTTGCCAAAGCCTGCTGCAGTTGTGCTTCCATAAGGGATACAAAAGGATCTTTACCGGTAGTTATTTTTTTTCCTGCCGCTTTCCTGGGCCTTTTTGCCCGGATTAAGTTTTCCAGTTCTCTTACCGATAATCCTCTTGCAATCACTGCCTGGCTTAATACTCGCTGGTCATTAGGGTCCTGTACCTCTAATATCGCCTTTCCGTGCGCAAATGTTATTCTTCCTTTTTTAATTTCTTCTTGAATTTCTTGTGGTAACTTCAATATTCTCAATAGGTTAGCAATAGTTGCCCTTGATTTTCCTAACGCTTCGCTTATTTTTTCCTGCGTCACTTGAAATTTATCAATCAGGTATTGATACGCGTGCGCTTCTTCAATTGGATTAAGGTTTTGTCTTTGGACATTTTCAATCAATGAAAGTTCCAGTGAGTTCTGGTCCTCAAGATTCTTGATGATCACAGGTATTTCCTTGAAATGCAGCTGGACAGCTGCGCGAAGCCTTCGTTCTCCGGCAATCAATTCATAATAATCGCCTTTAGGCCTTACCAACACAGGCTGAATAATCCCTTTTTCTTTGATGGAATGCACCAGGCTTTCCATTTCTTCCGCATCAAAATACTCCCGGGGTTGTAAAGGGTTTGGCCTGACTTTTTCAATAGGCACTTGTAGCAATTGTTCGGAGCCGTGTATTTCCTTTTCAGGAATCAACGCGCTGATCCCCTTGCCTAGTGCTTTCCTCTCCATGACACACTCTCCTATTTTTGAGAAATTTGTTCGTTCGGGTAAGCCGTCTCGCCTTCCTCTGTGGTTGCTAATCCTAACATTTCGCTTGCCAGTTCCTCATACTTTTTTGCACCGATTGAGTCTTTGTCGTAAAACGCCACCGGTTTGCCAAAACTAGGCGCTTCCCCAAGCCTTATATTGCGAGGGATAATCGTCTCATATACCTTATTTTTAAAATATGCCCTTATTTCCTGGATCACTTCCCTGCTCAGATTGGTACGGAAATCAGCCATAGTAAGAAAGACGCCCTCAATTTCCAGTTTTGGGTTTAGATTGTTTTTCACCAAATTAAAAGTATTCATGAGCTGCGTTACTCCTTCTAGGGCGTAAAACTCGCATTGTACGGGGATGAGTATTGAATCGGCAGCGCAAATCGCATTTATAGTTAAAAGACCGAGGGAAGGCGGAGAATCAATGAAAATAAAATCAAAGGTATCAATAATATCTGCTATTGACTTTTTTAACCTAAATTCTCGAGCCAAGGCGCCCACTAATTCAATTTCCGCTCCGGTAAGGTCCAAATTAGCTGGAGCCAAAATTAGATTGGCTACCTGTGTAGTTTTAAAGATTTCTTGGATATTGGTTTCTTCGAGAAGAATATGGTAAGTGCTCTTGTCAACGTGGTGTTTGTCTACGCCTAACCCACTAGTCGCATTTGCCTGGGGATCTAAGTCTACCAAGAGAACTTTTCTCCCTTTTATAGCGAAATAAGTAGCCAGGTTAACCGCTGAGGTGGTTTTTCCGGTCCCGCCTTTCTGATTACAAATCGTAATAACTTTACCCATTGTAATTTATAGAGTTACAAAATGTTCCACGCGGAACAATTATATTATTGCGAAAATAGAGAAAAAGTCAAGAAATTTCTTGTTTTGATAATAAACTTACCTTGACTTTAGCTGGCTTTGCGCCAGCCATGCCAAAAAGGCCTTTTTCTTCCTCGGATAAAACCTCGACCTTAACCTGATTACGCTTTAATTTCAATTTATCAAGGGCTTTCTGGATAGCTTCTTCTACTGTCTTCCCCTCAACCTCAATACTAATTTTTTGCTTATGCATGGGTTTTGGCATTCTTTAAAATGGTCAGTTGAGAAATCAGCATAAAGGCGCTATTTAATAACCAATACAAGACCAGTCCTGAAGGCATATTATAAAACAAAAACCCGAAAAGTAAAGGGAAAATAATCATCATCATTTTTTGCTGCTCAGCTGCTTCAGGGCTTGAAGCCACCTGTGATGATTTTTGCTGGACGAACATTATTATTACCATAAGGATGGGTAAAAGATTAAATTCTTTCCCCGCAAAAGACAATCTATCTGGCTCAGACAGATCTCGTATCCAAAGGAATTCCGCCCCCTTTAAAGCAATAGAGCGCATCAGCGCCTGATATAATGCAAAGAATATGGGCAATTGCAACAATAAAGGCAAACAGCCTCCGAAGGGATTAACTTTGCTACTTTTGTAAAGCTCCATTATTTCTTGGTTAAGTTTTTTGGGGTTATCTTTGTATTTCTTCTTAAGTTCTTCTAATTGCGGCTGCAGGCTCTGCATTTTTTTCATTGAATGCATTTGTTTTAAAGTCAAAGGAAAGAGCAAAAGATAAATCAAAAAACTCAGAATAACTATCGCCCAGCCCCAATTATGGACTAGTTTAAATATAGCTTCGAGTAATTTCAATAGAATCTGTGAAATGATATCAAAAGCGCCAAAATGAATGACAGAGGCCCATTCTGGCTTAAGATTACTAATTAAACTAAGATCCTGCGGGCCAAAATATGCATTAAATTTTCCTATAAACAATTGTCCTGGTAGGAGTTGTAATCTTGGGAATTTTAAACCCACTAATGATTCCTTATTGCTTGTTTTATCAATAAAACCTGCGAAGCCTTTACCTTCAGCTGAAATAATCGCGCAAAAATAACGGTCCCTTAAACCAAGAAAGCTTACTTCTGACGCTTCAATGGATTTCCTTCCATTAACACGTATAATTTTATCTTTTGTGGCCAAAATAGCCTCTTGGAATCGTTCCTGCATAGAATTTTTACCAAAATTAAGTGCGCCCAAAACCATGGAAGGATAAAAATCAAGCTTCTCAGTTGATAAGTTCTCGACCGATAGCTCTAACTTTATATTATACAAAGAGTTACCAAAAATAAATCTTTTATTAATGATTTTTTCTACGTCCTGATGTTTAAAACTAATCTCGTTTTGACCAATATGCTCTACTGTAAAGTTCAGTTCATTATCAACTAACCAAAAACCATTTTGTATTTGAAATGGGTATTTTTTATAACGTTTAAAAATGATTTCTCTGACCGAAGCGGTTTTTTCGTCGAAAACTATTTCGGTGTTCTCGAAAGGGAAAATAAGAGGGGGCGGCAATGCAGAGGGAATTTCTCTAACCGACACCTGGCGCCCTGGCCCAGGCGTTTCTTGCGTAAGTTGGTTTATTATAGTATTTTGTGTTATAACTGTTTTATTTTCAATATGATAAGTGCGATTTATAAATGACGCCCAAAGCATTGAAACCATGAATGACAAAGCTACGGCTAATAATATTCTTTTTCCCATTTTTTTAACGGTTAAAGCAGCGGATCATACCCGGCATTTTTGTTCAGGGGATGGCAACGCAAGAGCCTTCCTGTGCCCTTTAAGCCACCTTTGATTATCCCATATTTTATTATGGCTTGCTTATAATACTCGGAGCAGCTCGGCCAGAAACGACAGCAAGGGGGGAGGAATACGCGTATATGACGCTGATAAAAATCAATGAGGCGCACTGCCAAGGACTTCATTATACAGAGATCCTCTTTCTTCCTTTGCGCCTCCTGCGCGCAAGAACCTGCCTACCTGATTTAGTAACCATTCTCCGTCGGAAACCATGACGGCGCTTTGCAACAATTCGCGTGGGTGTTTTAATATTTTTTTTCATTTCTACCTGCTCCTTGCCTGCCTTGCGTTAACCGCAGCGCGCGTCGCGTATTTTAAAAAGCGCTTCCGCGGCCATCGCGGTTTTTTAAAAGAATAGGTTTTTGATTATAACATAAAATCCATTCAAGTCAATCCCTTTTGTTTCTAAAAATTAAAGAATTATTTGTTTGACTGAAGGAAAAGTTATTGTATAATATTTTTCCTTTACCGGTCATCGGTTGTTTGATATAATAAATTCTGCTTGTGTGCTCTTCATTGGCAGCGAGGACAGCCATTATACAGAAACGTTAATATCCACAAGTTTATACACTCTGTGCATAAGCTGTGGAAAGCAAATTTGGCAAGGCTTTGATTATGGAAGACTCTATAGTAAACAGCTGGGAGGCAATCTGCGCGCGCCTGAAGGATTCCCTGGGCAGCTCAATCTTTGAAACTTGGATAGAGCCCCTCAGATTGGAGGGGGCCAATAACACCACTCTGCGCCTGGAGGCGCCGGATACTTTTTTTAAAGAGTGGGTTGAGCGGCATTATAAAACAGCGATCCAGAATACTTGTCTGGAAATCACAAAAAAGGGCCTTTCCGTTGAATTCTCGGTAGCGCCCGCCGATCAAAGTAAAAACGTAAAGGCGCCCGCAATAAAAGCAAAAACAAAGCCTGTTGAGCAACCCGGCGGCCTGGGGTTGAATTCAAAGTATACCTTCGAAAATTTTGTCGTCGGTCCGTCGAACCGCTTTGCCCACGCATATTCCTTACAAGTCGCGGAGGCGCCTGCGAAAGCATATAATCCGCTTTTTATATACGGGAAGGTTGGGTTGGGCAAAACGCACCTCATGCAGGGAATATGCCATCGCGTCCACCTTAAATTCAATACAATGAAAATATGCTATACCACCTCTGAGCGTTTTACCAACGAACTTATCGATGCAATTCAGCATCACGCAACCAATGCCTTCAGGCAACGTTACCGCAGCGTTGACGTGCTGGTAATTGATGATATCCATTTTATCGCCGGCAAGGAATCCACCCAAGAAGAATTCTTCCATACCTTCAACGCCCTCTACGATGCCCATAAACAAATAATAATCTCTTCCGACCGACCGCCAAAAGAGATTGCAAACCTACAGGAAAGGCTTGTATCTCGGTTCAGCTGGGGCTTGACCACTGATATCCAACCCCCCGATTTTGAAACAAGGGTGGCGATTCTTAAGAAAAAAATCGAGCGCGAGCCCGTAAAGGTGCCCGACGATGTATTGTTCTTTATCGCCCAAATTATTAAAACCAATATCAGGGAACTAGAAGGAGCGCTGGTGCGCATTATTGCGTATTCGTTATTGGAGGAAAAAATAATCACGCTGGATTTGGCCAAAGAAGTACTTAAAGATTTATGCAAAGAGCCGAAGAAACTTATTACCGTGGATTTTATCCAGCGCTGTGTTTCGGAAGAGTTTGGGGTTTCTTTGTATGATTTTAAGGCAAAGCGCCGGAATAAAAACATCGTGTTGCCAAGGCAAGTGGCTATGTACCTAAGCCGCGAATTAACCGAGTTGTCGTTGCCCGAAATAGGAAGTTATTTTGGGGGCAAAGACCACACTACCGTATTACATGCATATAATAAAATTAAGGAGAATTTAGGGAAAGACCAGGATTTACAAAATAGGGTTAACTCACTTATCGCCATTATTCAACAATAAATGCATTTTTTTTCAACAAGCGGCGCATATGTAATCGGGAGGCGTGTATCATGTTATGCGGTTATGCACAACACACACACATCTTATTACTACTACTATTTTTTTATCTCTATTAAAAAATCGTAATACTATAAGGAGGCGCCATGAAGTTAAAAATTACCAAGGAAATACTCTTAAATAGTATTGATATATTACAAAATATTATTAATACCAAAACATCGTTACCCATATTATCAAATATTTTAATTGAAACATATCAGGGTAAGCTTAGGTTCACCGCCACCGATCTTAATATAGGTATTACCTGTGTAGTTCCTGTGGATATTCAGGAACCGGGGGCAGTTACTATACCCGCCAGGAGGTTCGGTGGTATTATCCGGGAATTATCCGAAGAAAAAATCGAAATCACCACTAAAAAAAACCACCTCATGATTATTGATGCCGGATTATGCCAATTTAAGATTATGGGGTTACCCGCCGAGGATTTCCCTAAATTACCCGAATTAAAAGATAGGGAGGTTTTACAATTAGAGCAGGGTGTTCTTAAAGAAATGTTACGCTTAACTTCTTTTGCGGTTTCTTTTGACGAAACAAGGTATATATTAAATGGTATATTATTTAAATTTTTAAATAATTCACTCACCATGGTAGCTACCGATGCCAAAAGGCTTGCAGTAATTGAGAAAAAATTATCTCAAGGTATCAACAAAGACCTACAGGTTATTATCCCCATCAAAACCATTCAGGAGCTTAATAGGAACCTGAAGGACGAGGGTGTGGTTTCTATGATTATAGGGCCGAATCAGGTTTTGTTTGATTTTGGGGATATTACCATCATCTCTCGGCTTATTGAAGGAGAATTCCCCAGCTACCAACAGGTAATCCCGCCGGAGGCAACCCAGAAAATCAAACTAAGCCGCGACCAGTTATTATTAGCGGTCCGCAGGGCGGCTTTATTATCCACCCCCGATTACCAGGCGATTAAAATGGAGGTGTTTAAAGATAAGCTGGTAGTTTCGAAGTCAACACCAGACGTGGGCGAATCGAGAGAGGAACTCGCGATTAATTATGCGGGCAAAGAGATGGTGGTTGGGTTTAACCCAAACTATCTAATTGACATACTGAAAAATACCACCGAAGACACAATAGAGCTAGAAATCACCGGCAGCGAAAGCCCGGGAGTAATGCGCAACAAAGGATATGTATATATTGTATTGCCTATGCGCCTGGGTTAACAATGGATGCCATTAAAGATACCGTGCAGGCGCTACTTTCCCAGTGGCGCAGGAAACAAAGACACTGCAAGGATAGTTACGAGCGGTATGTAAAAAAAATATTGACAAAAAGGGAAATAAAGCATATTACATTAAATAATTTCAAGAGTGGCACGCTTACGCTTTACATCGACTCTTCCGGTTGGCTGTACCACTTGCAGTTAAAAAAAGACCAATTGTTAAGACAAATCCAGGCAGATTGTCCTGAAGTAAGGGAGATGCGGTTTTTTCTCGGTGAGCATAATGAAAAAAAAGACTGAAACAAAGCAGCCCCCAAAAATGCCCGCGCAGGCGCAGGGTAAAGACAAGCCCTATGATGCCACTACCATCCAGGTGCTTGAAGGGACGGAAGCGGTAAGGCGCAGGCCGGCTATGTATATCGGAGATACGTCCAGCCGCGGCCTGCATCATTTAGTCTATGAAGTGGTCGACAACAGCGTAGACGAGAGCCTTGCCGGCTATTGTAATTATATAGAAGTGATTATCCGTTCCGATAATAGCGCAAGCGTGCTGGATAACGGGCGGGGCATCCCGGTCGATATGCATAAAACAGAAAAGAAACCCGCCGTGGAAGTAGCGCTTACCACGCTGCATGCCGGAGGAAAATTTGACCACCGCATATATAAGGTATCAGGGGGGTTGCACGGTGTCGGCGTAAGCGTAGTGAACGCCCTTTCCGAATGGCTGGAGGTCGAAGTTAAAAGAGACGGGAAGGTTCATCATCAACGGTACGAGCGGGGCAAAACCGTATCCAAACTTACGGTGATAGGCAAAAGCAGCTCTACCGGCACCAAGGTAACCTTCAGGCCCGACAGGACTATTTTTAGCAAAACCGATTTTTCTTATGATATCCTTTCGCAGCGCTTGAGGGAACTGGCCTTTTTGAACAAAGGCTTAAAGATCAAGCTTGTTGATGAACGCAGCGATAAAGAGTCGGTATTTGAATTCGCAGGAGGCATTGTTTCTTTTGTGGGGTACCTGAATAAGAACAAAAACGCGCTTCACTCAAAAGTGCTTTATTTCGAAAAGACACAAGATGAGATCATGGTGGAAGTTGCCCTGCAGTATAACGATGGTTATACGGAGACCCTTTTTTCGTTTGCGAATAATATCAATACCGTTGAAGGCGGCACGCACCTATCCGGCTTTAAGTCTGCGCTTACGCGCGCCATCAATCAGTATGCCAAGGCAAAAAATCTTCTTAAAGACGATGTTGCCATAGTGGGGGATGATGTGCGGGAAGGACTGACCGCGGTCGTAAGCGTGAAAGTACCCAACCCGCAGTTTGAGGGTCAGACCAAGACCAAACTGGGGAATTCCGAGGTAGAAGGGCTTGTTGCTTCAGTGAGCCTCGACTCCCTTGCGGATTACTTTGAGGAGAATCCGTCGGTCGCAAACAAAATTATTGATAAAGTAATTGTGGCGTCGCGTGCACGGGAGGCAGCCCGGAAGGCCCGCGAGTTAACCCGCAGAAAAGGGGCACTTGAAGGTGCAGGCCTGCCTGGCAAATTAGCCGATTGCTCTGAGAGGGATCCTGGCCTCTGTGAATTGTATATCGTAGAAGGGGATTCGGCAGGAGGGTCTGCAAAACAGGGGCGCGACAGGAGGTTCCAGGCAATACTCCCCATAAAAGGGAAAATTTTAAACGTAGAAAAAGCAAGGTTGGATAAAATATTATCAAACGAAGAGATCCGTACCATAATTACTGCCCTAGGCACTGGCGTGGGAGAAGAATTTGATTTGGGAAAGCTGCGTTATGGCAAATTGATTCTTATGGCAGACGCCGATATCGATGGTTCTCACATACGCACGCTTCTTTTGACCCTTCTTTATAGGCAAATGCCTAAGCTGGTAGGGGAAGGGCATGTGTATATTGCACAGCCCCCTCTTTATAAGATTAAACGAGGCCAGAGAGAAGAGTATATCCAAACCGAGCAGCAAATGGATGAGTTGCTTTTGGAGATGGGCAGGGAAGGCCATAAGTTTTTGTGCACTAAAGACAAACGCATTTTTACCGATAGCCAGTTTAAAGACTTGCTTAAAATTTTGGTTGAAATAGAAAAATTAGATAAAATTTTAGATAAAAAGGGTGTAGATTTCGCAAAATACCTCAATTTAAGACATCAAAAAACCAAAAAATTGCCAATTTATAGGGTCAAAGTGGAGGGGAAAACCCATTTTTTATATTCTGATAAGGAATTAGCCGCTTATTCTGACAAAGAAGAAAAAAGCGACAACTTTGATGTGCTTGAGATATTTGAGTCCCAGGAATTAGATACATTAGTGGGAAAGATTGAAAAACTTGGTTTGGATATTACAATATACAGCTGCCCAGAGGAAACGGCTGAGGTCGGGTCTACTAAGCCTTCGCAAAAGAAAAACAAGCCCCCTTATCGCATTATAAACGAGAAGGAAGAGAAAGAACTCTATGCGCTTAAAGACGTGCTCGCATACATCAAAGAAATGGCGGGCAAGGGCATGCACATCCAGCGCTACAAAGGCTTGGGTGAGATGAACCCGCAGCAGCTGTGGGAGACCACCATGGATCCTGCGAAGCGCACAATTTTAAAAGTGACGCTTGAAGACGCTGTTGAAGTAGATAAGATGTTTACCGTATTAATGGGGGACCAGGTTGAGCCGCGCAGGGAGTTTATAGAAAACTACGCTCATCAGGTCAAAAACCTGGATATCTAAATTATGTATACACGCAACGAAAAAATAATACCTATTTATATCGAAGAAGAAGTTAAGGATTCATATCTTAATTATGCAATGAGCGTTATTGTCGGCCGTGCGTTGCCCGACGTGCGCGACGGCTTAAAGCCCGTGCACCGGCGGATCCTTTACGCGATGCAGGAGCTGAGCCTTGACCACACCAAGTCGTATAAGAAATGCGCCCGTATCGTCGGCGAGGTGCTCGGGAAATACCATCCTCACGGAGATGTGGCTGTGTATGATACCCTGGTGAGGCTGGCGCAGGATTTTTCACTGCGCTATCCGCTTGTTGACGGGCAGGGCAACTTCGGGTCGGTGGACGGGGATACAGCTGCGGCGATGCGCTACACCGAAGCACGCCTGGCAGCCATCGCTGACGAAATGCTCGCAGACATCGATAAGGACACCGTCAATTTCGGTCCGAATTTTGATGCATCTCTCGTAGAGCCACTCTTGCTGCCTGCAACCTTGCCCAACCTCTTGGTTAATGGGTCCAGCGGCATTGCAGTGGGTATGGCAACAAATATCCCCCCCCATAATCTAGTTGAGGTTGCCGACGCAGTCATTTATATCCTTGAGCATCCCGAGGCAGAAATAAAGGACCTCATGCGTTATGTCAAAGGTCCGGATTTCCCGACCGGCGGGATTATTTGCGGCAAGGGCGGGATAAAGGAAGCGTATACGACCGGCAAGGGGAAGTTGATTGTTCGTGCGAAAGCGACCGTTGAGCACCAAAAGAACGGCAAGGACCTCATCATAATTACCGAAATACCCTATCAAGTGCAAAAGTCGGGCCTTATAGAAGCCATTGCCTCCCTTGTGGATGACAAAAAGATAGAGGGGATTTCCGATATCCGCGACGAATCCGACAAGGAGGGTATGCGCATAGTGGTTGAGTTGAAGCGCGACGCAGAGTCGCAGGTTATCTTAAACCAGCTTTTTAAACATACGCAGCTAGAAAACACTTTTGGCATTATTATGCTTGCGCTGGTTGAGAACCGGCCGCGCGTTCTTAATCTGCGCCAAGTCCTGGATTATTATATTGATCACAGGAAAGTTATTATACGCCGCAGGACAAAGTTTGAGCTGGATAAGGCGCTGAAGAGGGCACACATACTAGAAGGGCTTAAAATCGCCCTGAAATATATCGATCGAATTATAAAAGTAATCAAGGCATCCAAGAATACCCCGGCTGCCAAGGCGCAACTGATGAAGGAATTTGATCTCTCGGAGGTGCAGGCGCAGGCTATTTTGGAAATGCAGCTGCAACGCCTCACCGCCCTTGAGCGCGACAAGATAGACGCGGAGTACGCTGAGCTCCTGAAAAAGATTGAATTGTGCCGGGCGATTCTTGCGTCAGAGAAAAAAATCGAAGCCATTATAAAAGAGGAGCTGCTCGCGCTTAAGAAAAAATACGGAGACGAGCGCAGAACGGACATCGTCGGAGAAGTTGAGGAGCTTGAAATAGAGGACTTGATTGCCGAAGAGGATGTGGTAGTAACTATCAGCCACGGCGGCTATATAAAACGCCTTCCGGTCAGCGGCTATCGTAAACAGAAACGCGGAGGCAAGGGGGTGACAGGGGCCGAGGTAAAAGAGGAAGATTTTATTGAACACCTCTTTGTGGCTTCTACCAAGGATTACCTCTTGATTTTTACTGACAAGGGCCGCGTGCATTGGTTGAAGGTCTACGAGATCCCCCAGGCAGGCAGGGTTGCAAAGGGCAAGGCGATCGTTAATCTCGTTGATATGGAGCCACAGGCGAAAATCAGTTCAACCATGCCCGTAAAAGAGTTTTCCGCGGAAACCTATCTTGTTATGGCAACCAAGCAGGGGATGATCAAAAAAACCAAACTGGACGCATATAGCAACCCGCGCAAAGGCGGGATTATCGGCATCACCCTGGATGAAAAAGACGCGCTCATCAGCGTCATAATGACCGACGGGAAACAGGATCTTTTGATTGGGACGCGTCAGGGCAAGGCAATACGTTTTCCTGAATCCAAAGTGCGCGATATGGGAAGGGCTGCGCGGGGCGTGCGCGCGATATCCTTAGCCAAGAAAGACGAAGTAATCGCCATGGTGCCTGCGCAGAAGGGCGCGACTATTCTGACGGTAACCGAATTAGGCTTTGCCAAGCGTACTCCCGTTGAAGAATATCGCCTTACCGGACGCGGCGGCAAAGGGGTTATTAATATAAAAGTAACCGAGAAAAACGGGTCTGCCGTAAGCTTAAAGGGCGTTGGCGACAACGATGAATTAATGGCGATAACACAAAACGGCATGTTCTTGCGTTGCGCCGCAAAAGACATCCGTACCATCGGCCGTTCCGCACAAGGGGTCAGATTAATAAAGCTGAACGGTAAAGACCATGTCTCTTGCGTTGCATCCGTAATTGCAGACGAAGAATAAGGTTTGTCCCCATC
>JAQUON010000022.1 GCA_028717045.1 Candidatus Omnitrophota bacterium
CTGCCCGCAGTGTAAATCTAAGGCCCGCAGAGAAACCGATACTATGGCCACATTCTTTGATTCTTCCTGGTATTTCCTACGGTTCTGCTCTCCCCAGTTTACCGCAGGGCCTTTTGATACGCAGGAGCAGCACACTGGATGCCCGTGGACCAATACATCGGAGGGATCGAACATGCGATACTGCATCTGCTTTATTCGCGTTTTTTTACCAAGTTCTTTAAGGACATCGGGCTGATTGAGTTCCATGAACCGTTTCAGCGCCTCCTGACACAAGGCATGGTATTGAAAGATAGAGAAGTGATGTCTAAATCAAAAGGTAACATTGTAGATCCCGATTCCATTATTACCAGATACGGGGCAGATGCGCTGCGGTTGTTCATATTGTTCGCAGCCCCTCCGGAAGCGGAGCTGGAATGGGACGACCGCGGCTTAGAAGGGTCTTTTAAATTCCTTAACCGCGTCTGGCGCATTCAGGATAACCTAAAAGAGAAGGCGGATATAGCGCTCTACAGGCTTGTGCATAAGACGATTAAAAAAGCTACTTCGGACATAGAGGCGTTTAAGTTGAATACCGCGATCGCAAGCCTCATGGAGCTGGTAAACGCGATATATCAGCTGGGTGCGGACAGGGAAGCATTTTGTATTCTTGTGCGGATGCTTGCGCCTTTTGTGCCCCATTTTTCCGAAGAACTCTGGCAGCGGCTTGGCAATAAAGAAACAGTCCTAAAAGGACCTTGGCCTGTTTTTGACCCCGCGCTCGTTATCGAAGAGCAGGTGACGATAGTGATACAGGTAAACGGAAAAGTGCGGTCAAAGATTGAGGTGCAGGCGGATATAGAAGAAGGCGTGCTTAAAGAACTGGTTTTGGCGGATGCCCGGCTGCAGGCATGGATACAGGGCAAGGCCGTCAAAAAGTGCATTGTGGTTCCTCAAAAACTCGTCAATATTGTCGTAGCATAACGTTTATTTCTCAAGTTTTTCGACCCAGGCAAAATACCGGGAAAGGGAAAAAGCCATGCCTGCGCCCGTGCCCGAGAGAATAAACCCCTCTACTACCGCCTGCCGGACAGCCAATAACGATGCAGGAAGCTTAAAATTCCACCCCTTATCTACAAACGTCACTGCTGCAATCAGGGCAATCCACGCCACCAAGTAGGCCAGTAAGAATGCAAGAATTACTTTCAGGCCGGCGATATCCATAATTCGTTCCAGCCACCCCTGCGAATAATAACCTTTATTGGCGAGTTGCCTGAAAAACGCAGAGGCCATATACCTCATGTACAGCGCGTACGCCAGGAAGTATACGACAAAGCCGGTCAGTGCATGAGAAAGTATGTTGAGTTGGAATTGGGTGTTGATTTTTAAATTTAAAAAAAGCAAAAACGCCATTACAAACGCCATTATCGAGATAAAGACGCTTAACATTGATAGATGATTGTTCCAAAAAGCGAGAAAGTTTTTTTTCAGCCACTTCTTTACCTCTGCCTCATTGCGCACGGCATTGATCTTGGCCATGCATACCTGACACGCGTATGTCCCGTCCTTAGTTTCTTGTTGGCATCCCAGGCATTTTTCTTCCATCTGGCCTCCCGTAGCTTTATTATAGCGGTTTGAACGGATAAAGCTATAGAAAAATAACAGTTAATACTGAAGTGAGATATGTGCGTGCGTTGCGTCTATTACTAAAAGAGGGAGGCGATAATGGGCATATTTACCCGCCAGGAACGCAATGCCATTGTATTTGCGGCGGCCCTTGCGTTATTGGGGGCCGGATTGGACTGTTTGTATAAAAAGATACCCGCTGCAAGAGGCATCCGGTTGGCAAGCGAGAGGCAGATGAAGACAAACATCAATGAGGCTGATATGAGGGCCTTGATGGATGTGCCGGGCATCGGCAACGTTACTGCCAGGCGTATACTTGAATACAGGCAACGCATTGGCAGGATTCAGGACCTTGAAGAACTTCGTAGCCTCAAGGGCATTACTCCGAAAAGGTTCGAGAGGCTTCAAGAGCAGTTAGCGGTTGAGTAATGACGATGAGAAGGCCGCTGGTAGTGATTGCCGTTTTAGTATGCACAGGGATTATGTATGGCACCTGCCTGTGCGTCCCTTTTGTCTATACCTACAGTGCCGCTATAGCCTTACTATGCCTCTCTCTGCTGCGGGGAGAGAAAAAAATACCTTTTTGCGATGTTTTTCTTTGCGCAGCTGTCTTTCTTTGCGCCGGCGCAATAGCCAGGAACCAACAGGCGTTTTCTTCCCGCCATTTCTGCCGTTACTTGCAGTTTCAATCGGACGACTATATCTTCAAGGGGTATGTCGCAAGCGAGCCTTACGTGTACGCAGGCAAGGTTTCGTTTGTATTGAGCGTTACAGAAATGCAGCAAGATGCATTCTGGTATCGCTGCTGCGGTAATTTGTATGTGTGCCTGCGCACCGAAGGAAAATTGGAATGTGGCGACGCGTTAATCATTAAAGGCAAAGCCAGGCGCATGTGCGGTTCTTTGATTACACAAGGCAGGGACTTGAGGTCATTTCGGAAGTTTCAGGGTCAGGCACTGCGTTGCACGGAGGCAACAATCATAAAAAGGCATGGCCTTAATCCTGCCTATCCGTTTAAGAGGTTTGCGTTAAAGTTCCGAGCAAGGCTCAAAAACATCTTCTTTAGGTATATTCCGTTGCCTGCTGCGGATGTGATGAGTGCCTTGGTTTTAGGCGAACGTAGGTCTATTCCCTTAGCGCTAAACCGCGCTATGGTTAAGACCGGCACCGTGCATATTTTAGTCGTGAGCGGCTTTCACGTAGGGATTGTAACCGCAGTGCTGATCGGGACCCTGAAAAGCGTGAAGGTACCTGGCAGGATACGGCTTTTTTGCGTAATCCCTGCGTTGTGTTTTTATTGTGTGGTCGTAGGATGTGCGGCTTCTGTAGTCAGGGCCACGGTGATGGCGTCGATTTTTTTGTGTGCCGGTTTTTTCCGCAGGGAGGAGGATGTGTACAATTCTTTGGCTGCCGCTGCTATTGTCATCTTAAGCATAAACCCCCGGCAGATCTTTGATGTGGGTTTTCAACTTAGTTTTGCAAGCGTTCTTTCGATCGCGTACTTTTATCCCCGCCTGTCGTCGTTCTTACGCATAACGTGCGTGAGGCCGGGGCCCTTGCGTTATTTTCTGCGCGCATGCCTAGTGTCTGCCTCTGCCTGGTTTGGTACCATGGGCCTTGTCGCCTGCTATTTTAGGATCGTTTCTCCTATTACCGTCATTGCCAACCTTTTCATTGTTCCTCTGGCATCATTAGCGACTGCGTCAGGGTTTTTAATTCTTGGTGTTGGCGCCTGGTGTCCTTTTCTCGGCCGGAGTTTCGGCCTTGCCAGCGAATTGTTAATTAGCCTTATGCTGGCAATCAATTCCGTTTTCATTAAGATACCCTTGGCATATATATACTTACGGTAAGGGTATGAATGTGTTGACAAAGCGTTTTTGGTATGTTAAAGTTACTCTATTATGAAACGGATATTTATATTTGTAATCATTCTAGTGTTTGTACGGGTGGCCAGCCCTGCGTATGCATTCTGGATTTGGACGCCAAAAACCGGCAAGTGGGTCAATCCAAAAACTGCGGTGAAAGAAACCCCGAAGGCGCAACTTGAGTTTGCGCAGGGTTTTTATGAGGGTAAGAAATACGAGGAGGCAAAGCGCGAATTTAAGAAACTTCTCAAAAACTACCCTAAATCGGCGCAAGCCGCAGAAAGCCAGTATTATCTCGGCCTTATAGACGAGGCAGAAGGCAACCTCTACGAAGCATACCAGAGCTACCAG
Organism: Candidatus Omnitrophota bacterium; assembly: GCA_028717045.1. Lineage (GTDB taxonomy): Bacteria > Omnitrophota > Gorgyraeia > Gygaellales > Profunditerraquicolaceae > SURF-25. Next base: position 3,819 of record JAQUON010000022.1, read on the forward strand.
AAGGTCGTCGACAAATACCCTTTTTCAGCCAGAATCGCGGAGATTAATGAACGCGAGTATAAGATCGCCGAATCATTTTTGGCCGGAGAGAAAAGAAAGACGATGGGGGTTGTGCTTCCTGTTGAAAACCCGGCTATAGAGATATTTTCTAAGGTCGTAGAGAATTCTACCTATGGCCCCCTTGCGCCCAAGGCCCAGTATAAATTAGGGGTAGTATTAAAAAGCCTTATGCGCTATTATGAGGCAGAGGAGGCATTCACCAGGGTGGTTACCAATTACCCCGACAGTGAATGGGCAGAGGCTGCGAAATTCCAAATCGCCTCCTGCCGGGCAAACTTGTCACGCAGCCCCGCATATGACCAGGGAGCGACGCAAGAGGCAAAAGAAAAGTTTCAGGAATTCATAAAGGAACATCCCGACGTAGCGCTGACTCAGGAGGCGGAAAAACAGCTGGAGGATTTACGCGAAAAAGAAGCAGAGAGCAGCTACGGTATCGGCCGTTTCTACGAAAAACAGAAAGACTATGAGGCGGCAAAGATTTATTACAATGATGTGATTAGCAAGCATTCTAATAGTATTTGGGCGGCAAGGTCGTTTGATAGATTGCAGGTTATGGAGGCGAAAAAGAAATGAAGGGCCCACATGGTCAAATTCGGATAGAAGGCAAGGCAATAAAAGCGGGGTACCGCAGGATTGCGGTATTGTTTTTTGCATTCGCATTGGCAGGATGCGGCTATACGACACGTTCTTTGATTGCGGACCGCTATAGGACTATCTATATACCCCCTTTTGCAAATAAGATAAGCATCGCCGACGTAAGCGATGCCGGCAACAAATATAGGATCAATAAACCCATGCTTGAGACCGATATTACCAAATCGGTGATTAATAAATTCCTCATTGACGGCAACCTTCGGCCTGTTGATTCCGAGTCGGCGGATTTGATCCTTACGGGCGAGCTGATTGAGTTTAGGCGCGACCCCCTTCGTTATACCGACAGCGATGAAGTCGAGGAATACCGCATTAACCTTGTGGTGAATTTAAAGCTTTTAGACACCCAGGAGCACAAGGTTGTGTGGGAAGAGACGGGCTTTACCGGAGATACCACCTATTTTACCCGCGGCATAGCCGCAAAATCAGAAGACACCGCCGTAAAAGATGCCCTCAGCGATCTGAGCCGCAGGATTGTCGAACGCACCGTTGAAGTATGGTAGTGCAAGAGAATCCCGTATTCCTGTTCGTAGGTCAAGACAGCCTATCCAAGGCGAAATTACTTGATACTATAAAGAGAGGGTTTTTAAAAAAAGAAACGCAGGCGTTTAACGAAGATATACTCTACGCCCGCGACTTAACGCTGCATTCCCTGCAGGAAAAGCTGCTTTTTCTACCTTTGAAATCGCAAAAGCGCTTAGTGGTAGTCAAGGACACAGAGCGCCTTAAAGAAGAAGTAAAGCATTTTCTTCTGGCCTACGCAAAAAAGCCCCACGCACGAGTCGTACTGGTCTTGGACTTTGAATCCTTTAATCCTAAAGAGGAATTCAATCGGCAAATAGCCCGCCATGCACGCGCCTATCGGTTTAAGGAGCAGCAACAGATAGACGCCTTTTCTTTACACAGGCATATTGCACTGAAACACAGCGCTGCTGCCCTTACGATACTCAACCAACTCCTGGAACGCGGAGAAAAACCAGAAAAGATCTTAGGCGGCTTACGGTATGCGTGGGAAAGGGAAGCGGCAAGCCCCCCGCAGAAGAAAAACACCCTTAAGGCGCTTTTGCACTGCGATATTGATATCAAGACAGGAAGGCTTAAGCCGGCATTTGCTCTTGAGAAATGCGTGGTGAGTTTATGTAGCCTTAAGAAGTCTCTTGGATAGCCGCGATTTTTTTCGGCTTGCGGTGTTAGGATGGATAACCCGTTTCTTTGCCGCCTTATCAAACAGAGAAAACACCTTTTTCAAGAACGTCTTTGCCTCGGCAATATTCTTGGAAACAATAAGGTTCTGGAATTTTTTTATCGCTTTCTTTAATTCACTCTTTACTTTAAGGTTCCGCAGGTGCTTTTTCTTGTCAACGCGGATTCTTTTTAGTGCAGCTTTGCGTCTGGGCATATGTTTTTTCTCCTTTTGAAGGTATACTAATAACATATTTACATACCCATGTCAATAAATAATTCAAAACCTGCCGTGTCGTCGAAGTCATCTTTGGTCAAATCCGCCAGCATTATCGGTATCGCAACGCTTCTCTCCCGGCTCTTGGGTTTTATCCGCGACATCGTCATTGCCAGGCTCTTCGGCGTGTATATATATGCCCAGGCGTTTGTGGTTGCTTTTAAGATCCCCAACCTTTTCCGCGACCTTGTGGCCGAAGGCGCGGCAAACGCTGCGTTGGTGCCTGTGTTTAGCGAATACCGCGCCACACACTCAAAAGAAGAGTTTTGGGAACTGGCAAATGTCGTTTTGAACCTTCTTCTAATACTGCTTTCAGCGGTTACGCTTATTGGTATAGCGGCCGCCCCTTTTATCGTACGCATAATTGCCCCCGGCTTTATCGCAGACCCGCAGAAACTTGCCACGACGATTTCGTTGACGCGGATTATCTTTCCTTACCTTTTGCTTATCAGCCTTGCGGCGTACGCCATGGCAATCCTCAATACCCTCAAGCACTTTAGCGTACCTGCATTTGCCCCTTGCCTGTTGAATATCTCGATTATTGTGTGTGCGCTGCTGTTTGGCGAAAATGTATTTGGGCTTTCCTTGGGCGTATTGATAGGAGGCGTATTGCAGCTTATTATACAGGTCCCGGTTCTGTACAAGAAGGGGTTTAGGATTATTTTCCCTAGAAAACTAAGCCATCCAGCAGCCAAAGAAATAGGAAGGCTTATGTTGCCGCGCCTGGGAAGTTCGGCGATTTATCAGCTTAACAATTTTGTCGATTCGATATTCGGCTCTTTGGCCAGGATCGTCGGAGAGGGGGGGGTGGCAGTCCTCTATTTTGCGTATCGCCTGATTATGTTCCCGATCGGTATTTTCAGCAACGCCCTTTCACAGGCAATACTGCCTACTTTTTCGGACCAGGCACTAGAAGAAGGTCGCGATAATCTAAGAAAGACGCTTTCCTTCGGGCTGCGTAGCCTTTTTTTTGTCATGGTGCCGGCAGGTATCGGGTTTATGGCGTTAGCATATCCGATCGTCTCGACATTATTCCAGGGAGGAAGGTTCGATGCCTACTCTACACACGTAACTTCTTCAGTGCTTGTGTTCTATAGTATCGGCCTTTGCGCGTATGGCGCAACCAAGATCCTCCAATCATGTTTTTTTGCGCTTAAAGATACCCTCACCCCCACAAGGGTGGCAGGTATTGCGCTCCTGGTGAATATTCTTCTAAACATAATCCTTATGTTTCCTTTGAAACTGGCCGGCCTTGCCTTGGCAACGTCGCTATCAGGCATAAATACCTTTTTTATGCTTTTTTATATATTGCGTAAAAAGCTTGCCCCCTTTGATGCGCAACCGATCTTGGCCTCGTTTACCCGGGTCCTTCTGGCAAGCCTGTGCATGGGGCTGGTTTGTTATGCTGCCTCACATTCTGAAGCCCTTGCTGCGCTTAATAAATACACCAATCTTGCACTTTTGCTTTCGTTGGGAATAGTTTCATACATTGTGTTTTGTTTTCTTCTACGCGTACCGGAGATGAAAGAATTACATGAGTGGTTGCGTAGGAGGAAAGCTTAAAAATATACGGGTCCTGGCTTGTCTTGTGTCTCGCAGGGACGCTTGGTTTGCCCCGGCGTGGCAAAACTGCGCTCGCCTGTGGGCCCTGGCTCTCCCCGCGTTTTCTTCGTAGGTACGAAACGCGGGGAACCATGCCCGTTCGGGTTCCTCGGACGCCTTGCTCACAATCAAGCCAAGCAATTTAATAAATAACGATTCTGCCTGTTTTTTAAGCGAATAGAGATTTTGGCCCAAGCAGCAAGATCTTTGGCGTCCCCGCTTGCGCGGGGAAAATCGACTCTGAGCGAGAAGCATAGGCAGAAGAGGAATGCAATGGCGCAACAAGAAGCCCTAAAGAAAATAATCTCCGCTTTACCCGAGTCCTGCGGAGTGTACTTGTTTAAGGATACAGGCGGCAGGATTATCTATATCGGCAAGGCCAAGTTCCTTAAAAAACGAGTGCAGTCGTATTTCAGCCGTTTCCTTTCCTCAAAGACGCAGAGCCTAGTCGCCAAGATTGCAGACATCGAATATAAAACTACTTCTTCTGAAAGCCAGGCGCAATTATTAGAGGCGGCATTAATCAAGGATTACCAACCGTACTACAACATCAGTTTAAAAGACGGCAAGTCCTTCCCGCTGATTAAAATTAGCGACGAACCATTCCCGTTGGTAGGTATCTGCCGTAGTAAAAGCCGCAAAAAAGGCGATACTGCATTTTATTTTGGCCCCTATACTAGTGCCAAGTTATTGCGGCAGGCCCTGCAAGTCATTCGGAAGGTCTTTGGGTTTCGTTCCTGCAGGAAAATGCCGAAACAGCCCTGTCTTTTTTACCGGGTACACCTTTGCCCTGCGCCTTGCGCGGGGAAAATAAGCCCCACGCAATACCGGCAAGTCGTCAAAGAAATCAAGATGTTCCTGGAATCAAAGTATGAAGCATTGCTGGGCGCGCTTTCAGATAAAATGAACAGCGCTGCCGCGCACGCGCGTTTTGAAGAGGCGGCAAAGATCCGGGACCAAATCAGCGCGTTACGCATAATCGGCCAGGGCACTGCGCAGGCAAGCAGCAATGAATCACTCGAAGATTTGAAAAACCTGCTTGGTCTAAAAAAGTTGCCGTTATGCATCGAGGCATTCGATATATCAAATATTTCGGGAAAAGAGGCCTGCGGCTCCATGGTGTACTTCTATAGAGGGGTTGCGGATAAAAACAATTACCGGCGGTTCCGCATCAAACGCGTAAAAGGCATTGACGATTACGCCATGACCAGGGAAGTGGTACAGCGCAGATACGCAAGGCTTATCCGGGAAGGCGTTGCCCTGCCGGACCTGATTCTTATCGACGGGGGCAGGTCTCATCTTGCAGTGGCCAAAAAGGAAGTCAGGGGGTTGGGTCTTCGCATACCGCTGATCAGCATTGCCAAAGACAGGGAACATATCTACTGCGAAGGGAAAAAATCACCCCTTACGCTTGCTTCGGATACTCCGGGGTTGAACCTCATCCGCAGGATCCGTGATGAAGCGCACAGGTTTGCAGTGGCATACCACCATATATTGAGAAGGAAAAAAGTCATAGGCAGATAAAGGGCAAAGGTTGAGGCTAAGGTTAAGGGCAAAGGATGAAGAGGGAAATGACGCTTTTTGAATGCAAGGTATACAAAGCAACACTTTCAATACCATTGGGAGAAGTCCGTACGTATGCCTGGATTGCCAGAAAGATAGGCAGCCCTGGCGCCTTTCGCGCAGTGGGGCAGGCGCTCAAGCGTAATCCGTACCCTTTGATTATTCCTTGCCACCGGGTGGTTGCAGCAGGTAAGCGTCTTGGCGGGTATTCCGGTGGGAGGCGTAAGAAAAAAATGCTCCTTGCGCTTGAACGGGAACTCCGGCGTATAATTTACTTTACCAGGAATTCCAATTAAGCTATAGTATATAGGTTGAATAAGGAGGAGTCTGCGATGGGGATAAAATATTATCTAGACTTAATGGTAGAGAAAGGCGCATCGGATATGTTTTTCCGCGCAGGCGGCGCAGTCTGTATGCGTATTAACGGCAAGGTCGAGAGCATAAGCGATCACGTGCTTACCATGGATGAAGTCAATGATGCGCTTAAAGAGTTGCTCACTGATGAAGCAAGGGATTTTTTCCGCAAGAACCTTGATGTTGACCTTGCGTTTTACGGCAGCGATATGTCCCACCGTTTTCGCGCCAGCATCTTTATGCAGCGGAACTGGCCGTCGATTGTTATCAGGAGCATTTCTCAGACCGTCCAGACGCTGGAAGAGCTGCAGCTGCCAGCTGCAGTATTGAAAAAACTTGCGCTTGAGAACCGCGGCTTAGTATTGCTTACCGGTGCGGCGGGTTCCGGCAAATCAACTACTATCGCCAGCATGCTAGAGCATGTCAACGCCACTTCCAATAAACATGTCTTGACGCTGGAAGAGCCCATAGAGTTTGTGTTTAAGGACAAAAATTCGGTAATCAACCAGAGGGAGCTGGGTAAGGATGTTACCTCTTATCCGATCGCGCTGCGCGCGTTCACTCTTCAGAGCCCGGATGTTATTTACATAGGTAATATCCGTGACCTAGACACCATGTCTGCAGCCATTACTTCTGCCGAGACAGGGGTCTTGGTGATGAGCACTCTGCACGCCATCAATGCACCCCAGGCCGTAGAACGCATTATTAATTTTTACCCGCCCCATCAGCACCAGCAGGTCCGGATCCAGTTATCTTTTCTTTTAAAGGGAGTAATTTCTTTAAGGCTGGTGCCACTGAAGGACGGTTCGGGCCGTATTCCTGCCTACGAAGTGATGGTGCTTACTCCTACGATAAGCCGGTTGATCAGAGAAGGCAAAGTATGGGATATCCCGCAATTTATCGAAGACGGAACCGTATTCGGCATGCAGTCTTTCAACCAGTCGCTGGCAAAACTCGTTCGCGAAGACAAGATTACCGAAGAGACTGCGATGGAATTTGCGGATAATCCCGATGAGTTTGTGCTCGCCCTGAAGGGCATTAAGAAGAAATAAGCGAAAACGCAAACGGGGGGAACTGTGTTAACCGAGATCAAGATTAAGTTAGAGTCTATCTCTGAGTACCTTGCGCAACTCAGGGGGTATCTTTGACATTGATGCCAAGAGGCAGCGCATAGAAGCGTTATCCGCCAAGATGCTTGAGGCGGGGTTTTGGAACGATGAAGCGGCTGCCAACGCTGTTGTCAAAGAACTTAAATCATTGCGCACGACGGTTGAACCCTTAGACAGCGCGTTTAAAAAATACAAAGAGCTCAGAGAGTTAAGCGAGATTGTTTCCGAGGAAGAGAAAGAATTCATTGCCGAACTGCAGGGCAACGTCAAGAGCCTGCTTGGGGACGTGGAGAAATTGCAGTTTAAAGCGCTTTTCTCGGGAGAACTTGATAAGAATAATGCCATAGTCAGCATCAATGCCGGTGCGGGCGGGACTGAGTCCTGCGACTGGGCATCGATGCTCTTGAGGATGTATACCCGTTGGGCGGAGATAAGGGGCTACCAAAGCAAGACCATCGATATTCTTCCCGGGGAAGAGGCCGGGGTGAAAAACGTCACTCTCCTGATTGCGGGGGATTTTGCCTACGGCAACCTTAGGTCAGAAAAGGGCGTACACAGGTTAGTGCGCATATCGCCTTTCGATGCGAATAAGCGCAGGCATACCTCTTTTGCGTCGGTTGATGTAATACCCGAAATAGAAGAAGATATCGGCGTGGCGCTGATTGATAAGGACCTTGCGATTGATACGTACCGTGCCTCAGGTCCGGGCGGCCAGCATATGCAGAAGTCTGATACTGCGGTGCGTATCACGCATATCCCCAGCGGCATCGTGGTCCAGTGCCAGAATGAACGTTCGCAGTACCAGAACAAGCAGACCGCTTTAAAGATCTTAAAAGCCAGGCTCTATGAATTTGAGCGGGAAAAAAAAGAACAGGAATTGGCCAGGCACTACGGAGGAGATAAGAAAAAGATTGAATGGGGCAGCCAGATCCGTTCGTATGTAATGCACCCTTATACGCTCGTGAAAGACCACCGCAGTGCGCTTGAAACCGGCAACGTTAACTCGGTGATGGACGGTAATATCGACGGTTTTATAGAGGCGTATCTTAAGATGCAGGCCAGGGCCAAAGAAGGCCGCCCCTAAGGCGAAGGCAGCGGATATATACAAGAGACAGGCCAATATGTTCGGTTTACTCAAAAAACAATTCTTAAGACAGAAACAGGGCGCGATAAAGAAAAAATCCCCTTCGGCCCATATCGTACTGCACCAGGATATGCCTTTATCGTCGGTTGATCAATTAGTGGGGATGGCGCAGCGCATTGAGGAGATCAATGCCCTTGAACCAGCAATCCAGAAGCTTTCGGATGCGCAATTACGCCAAAAGACCGATGCATTTAGGCAGCACATTGCTATGCGTTCGCAAGAGGTAGGGCCCGAAATAGCAACACTCTTAGAGATATACGCCTCCTCGACAATGCCGGAAGAGAAAGATAAGCTCAAAGAGAAGATAAAACTCGCGCGGAATAAAATATTTGCCGGTATCCTTTCGGAGTCCTTTGCCGTGGTCAGGGAGGCATCGCGCAGGGCTATCGGATTGCGCCATTTTGACGTCCAGCTCGCCGGCGGCATAGTACTCCATGAAGGACGGATTGCCGAGATGGCAACCGGAGAAGGAAAAACCCTCGTTGCTACCCTGCCCGCATACCTAAATGCCCTTTTAGGCAAAGGGGTACATATCGTGACCGTCAACGACTATCTGGCGAAGAGAGACAGCGAATGGATGGGCCCGATTTTTCAATTCCTGGGATTGCGGGTCGGCGTCATCCAGCACGAAATGTCCGACGCAGAAAGAAAACAGGCCTATTCCTGCGATATTACCTACGGCACCAATAACGAATTCGGGTTTGATTATCTCAGGGATAACATGAAGTATGGGTTGGAGGATTTAGTGCAGCGGGAATTTTACTACGCCATTGTTGATGAGGTAGATTCCATATTAATAGACGAAGCACGCACCCCCCTTATTATTTCCGGCTCAACGGATGAATCTACGGATAAATATTATACTGCGCGGGGGATCGCCTCGCAATTAAAGGGCAGGCGCATTACCGAAAAGGATGAGATAGACGCAAAGTATAAAGGAGAGGACCTCTCAAAGGGATTCGACTATATCGCCGACGAGAAAGCCCAGACAATAGCGATTACCGAGACAGGAGAAATCAAGGCTTCCCGGTTATGGGGGATAAGCGATTTACACAGCCTTGAGACCATGGAGCAGCGGCACCATACGATCCAGGCGCTCAGGGCTAAGGAGTATTTTAGGCCGGATGTCGATTATGTGGTTAAAGACGGCGGGGTAGTGATAGTAGATGAATTTACCGGCAGGCTCATGCCCGGGAGGCGCTGGTCTGACGGTTTGCACCAGGCGATTGAAGCCAAAGAAGGATTAAAGATTGAGCAGGAGAATCAGACCTTGGCATCCATCACTTTCCAGAATTACTTCAGGATGTATGAAAAATTAGCCGGGATGACCGGCACGGCATTCACCGAAGCGAGCGAATTCAAGGCAATATATAAACTGGATGTAGTAGTAGTGCCTACGAATAGGCCGTTGATCAGGACAAACTACGCCGACTGTATCTATAAAACCGAGAAAGAAAAATTCAATGCCGTTGTAGAAGAGATTGCCGGTTTATACGAAAAAGGCAGGCCCGTTCTTGTTGGTACCATCTCCATAGAAAAATCCGAATTCCTCTCTTCCCTGCTTACGCGTAAAGGCATCCCCCATCAGGTGCTCAATGCCAAGTATCACGAAATGGAGGCACAGATAGTCGCGCAGGCAGGCAGGTTTAAGGCAATAACTATTGCTACCAATATGGCGGGCAGGGGGACAGATATCCTATTGGGCGGAAATCCCGAGAACATGGCAAAGAATATCGCCAGGCAGCAGCTAAAAAACGACGACCCCGCGTTTAGCGAAGAATACAGAAAGTTGCTGGATACATACAGGGCCCAGACAGATAAAGAACATGCGCAGGTAGTTGCGTTAGGCGGCCTCCATGTGCTCGGCACCGAGCGGCATGAGGCAAGAAGGATCGATAATCAGCTGCGCGGCCGTTCCGGAAGGCAAGGAGACCCGGGTTCTTCAAGATTCTATGTGTCCCTTGAGGATGACCTTATGCGTTTATTCGGTTCTGACAGGATAACGTTTATTATGGATAAGCTCGGCTTTGAAGAAGGCCAGGTCATAGAGCACCCCTGGGTGAGCCGGTCAATCGAAATCGCCCAACGCAGGGTCGAGCAGCACAATTTTGAGATCCGCAAGCAGCTTCTTGAATACGATAATGTGATGAACAAGCAGAGGGAAATCGTCTATGGGCAGCGGCGGCAGATCCTTGAAGGGGTTTCCTTGAAAGATTCGGTCATGGATGCGTTGGATAAGGCTGCGGTTTCTCTGGCGAATTCCTACGCGAAGAACGAGGGCCCCGCACAAGAAATTGATGCGCCGGGGCTTGTCAATTTCCTTAAGCTGAAATTCGGAGTTGAGTTAGACGAAGCTTTTTTTGCCGGCATCGCCAAGGAAAAGGCACAGGAGAAGCTTTTCGATACTTTGGCTGCGGCGTATGAGGAAAAAGAGGGGGCCATAAGTGCGGATACCCTGCGGCAGATGGAGCGCATCGTATTTTTACAGATTATCGACGCCAAATGGAAAGACCATCTTTACGCGATGGATAAACTCAGAGAAGGTATTGGGTTGCGTGCCTATGGGCAGCGCGATCCATTAATAGAATATAAACGCGAGGCATTTTTGATGTTCAATGAAATGATATCGGGAATCTCGGAAGAGGCCTGCGAGGAGATTTTCAGGCTGCAGTTGGTAAGGCCGGAGAGAATGAGAGGAGTCTTCAGTACGCTGCCTAAAGAATTAGTGCATCCGCAAGGAAACCGTTTTGAAGGGCCGCAGGAGTTGCCTCCTCAGGGTTCAGGCGAGAGTCTTCCCGCCTCTGCGGTACATATAAATCCCCCTGCGCCTTTGCAGCCGCACGTCAAAGTAGGCCGCAATGATCCTTGTCCGTGCGGCTCAGGAAAGAAATACAAAAAATGTTGCGGCGGTTAAAAAAGTTATTTCA
>JAQUON010000023.1 GCA_028717045.1 Candidatus Omnitrophota bacterium
ATGGGAGCTGATTGTCATTGATGACGGCTCCCCCGATTCTACGTTCGAATTGGCAACATCCCTCTGCAACGAATTCCCCGGGAATCTTATCGTGAAAAAGAACCCTTCTAACCGGGGCAAAGGCAGGGCGTTTAAAAAGGCATTCCGCTATGTATCCGGGGATTATGTAGTATTTTTGGATGCGGACATGGACCTGCATCCAATCCAGGTACAAACGCTGTTTGATATCATGAGGCTTGATAATGCCGACGTGGTCATCGGTTCGAAGTTGCACCCTAATTCAATCGTAAATTACCCTCTGCAGCGCAGGATAATGAGTTGCGGTTATTACGGCTTGATTAAATGCCTCTTTAGCCTGCCTTGCCGCGATACGCAGACCGGGCTAAAATTATTCAAGCGTGAGGTCTTAAGCGCAGTGTTCCCGCGCGTATTGGTAAAAAAGTTTGCGTACGATTTAGAGGTTTTGGCGAATGCGCACCGTTTGGGGTTTAAGATTGCTGAAGCACCTATAGTGCTCAGTTCTCAGAGAAAATACGGAAGGATAGGCGTAAGAGCAGTATTTACCACTACCTGGGATACCCTGGCCATATTTTACCGTATGCACGTGTTAAAATATTATGACCGTATCGATTATCATCGCCGTAAAAACCTGGCAAAGGAATTTAGAAGAATGCGTCGTTAGGTGTATTGAGCTTTCGCAGAGCAATTTTGAAATCATCATCTTACCCGACGAGCCTTTTCCTCTCGATTTACTACCGAAGCAGGGATCCGTCCCTATCACGATTATCCCTACCGCAAGCGTGACTCCCGCAAAAAAAAGAGACCTTGGTGTTGCGCATGCAAAAGGCGAAATACTGGCTTTTTTGGATGATGATGCGTATCCCGACAAAAACTGGCTGGTACACGCAATGGGGCATTTTCAAGATTCCGAAGTCGCGGCGGTTGCAGGCCCGGCAGTAACACCCGCAACCGATTCCATAAGGCAAAAGGCAAGTGGTGAGGTGTATTCTTCGCTTCTGGTGAGCGGCGGTTACGGGTACCGGTATTATCCGAAAAGACAAAGAGAGGTTGATGATTATCCGAGCTGTAATTTTCTGGTCCGCAAATCCGTAATGGAAGAGATGGGAGGGTTTAATACCGATTTTTGGCCGGGTGAAGATACCAAGCTGTGCCTAGAGATAACGAAGAAACTCCGTAAAAAAATCATCTACGATCCGCAGGTCCTGGTTTTTCATCACCGCAGGCCATTGTTTATTCCTCATTTAAAACAAATTGCCAGCTATGCGCTGCATCGCGGCTTTTTCGTAAAAAAGTACCCGGAGACTTCTTTAAGGGCCGCATATTTTATTCCGAGCATTTTTCTGGTTACCATCATGCTGGGCGGGTCATTGTCTTTATTCTCTCCGGGCACAAGAAGTCTTTATATGTTCGGCCTGCTATGCTATTGCGCAATAGTGTTTTTCGCAGCTGTGCGTAAAAACCCCCGCCTTATCCCTTATGTATTCCTTGGGATAGTCTTGACGCACCTGGCATACGGAGCTTATTTTATAAAAGGCTTGTGTGCGAAAAGGCTTCCGGAGGAGGGGAAATGAAGATCATTATCTCATACCCTCCGCTTGATGCGACAAAAGGCTGCCCGACCCTCGGCCAGAACAGGCAGTTCCAGTATTTTAAAGACCCTACCTTTATTTATCCGGTAGTGCCTGCGCAGGCAGCCACATTACTTAAAAATTCAGGTTTCAAGGTTATCTGGAATGATTGTATTGCCTTGGGCTGGACGCATGAGCAGTTTTTAGACTTCGTAAAAAAGGAAAAGCCCGATCTGATTGTTTTTGAGACCAAAACTCCCGTAATCAAGCAGCATTGGCAGATTATCAATGCTATCAAGAAACTGATGCCTCTTGATTCCCGCCCATTGACGCTGTTATTCGGCGACCATGTAACTGCGCTTCCTGAGGAATCGTTTCAAAACTCAGAGGTCGATTACGTCCTCACCGGCGGCGATTACGATTTTTTGCTTTTGAGTTTGTGTCGGTTTTTATCTTCTAGACGGAATTCAGGCAATACGCAATACGCCATACGCAATACGAATAACGTCTCCCCCGCAGCGTCACTTGAACCCGGAATTTATTACCGCGACAACGGCTCAGTGAAAAACACCGGGAAATTCCAGCTTAATCATGATTTGAACCAGCTCCCTTTTATAGACCGTGATCTTACAGGTTGGCAAATGTACGCATATCAAAACGGAAACTATAAGCGCACGCCGGGAACGTATATTATGAGCGGCAGGGATTGCTGGTGGGCGCGTTGTTCTTTTTGTTCATGGCCGACCCTTTACCCGTCGTTTAGGATCAGGAAGGAAGATAATGTATTGGATGAAATAGGGTTACTTCTGGAGCGCTACGGGGTACGGGAAATAATGGACGACACAGGATGTTTTCCGGCAGGCGGCTGGCTTGGAAATTTTTGCCATGGCCTCCTGAAGCGCGGTTACCAGAAGAAAATATACATAGATTGCAATGCTCGGTTTGGTGCGTTAAGCAAAGAAGATTTCAGGCTAATGAAAAAGGCGGGGTTTCGTTTGCTGCTCTTCGGCCTTGAGTCCGCCAACCAAAAGACACTCGATAGGATCAATAAAAACGTCAAGGTAGAAAGAATAATCGCCGATTGCCAGAATGCCTCTAGGGCGGGCCTTTTTCCGCACATCACTATCATGTTTGGCTATCCATGGGAATCGTACGAAGATGCCTCCCGAACGCTTCAGCTGGGGTCATGGTTGTTGGAAAAAGGGTATGCGTATACTATGCAGGCGACTATTGTCATACCATATCCCGGGACTCCTTTATTCCAGGAGTGCAAAGAAGAGGGGCGGCTTAAGACCGTTGATTGGGATAGGTACGATATGAAAGAAGCGGTGATGCGTATTCCTTTTTCCGAGGATGCGATGCGCCGGCTGGTGCAAGGCATGTATAAAGTCTCTTTCGGTCCTGAGTTTATTGCAAGGCGGCTACTCTCAATCAGGGATATGGATGACGTAGCGTATTTCCTCCGTGCAGCCAAAAAAGTGCTCGGGCATATTTTTGATTTCAAGAATGACACATCTTGCAATAAGAAAAGGTAAATATAACTATTCAGTCGATACCCGTAATCGGCTTCTCATAAGGCCATCAGGAAGCAAAAAAACTATTTCCCCCAAAGGCCGGTTCATGGTAACAAAGGACAATGGGCTTACGTTTTGGCTCAATGAGCCTCCTTTTTGGAAAAAGGAAAATAACCTCCCTGACAAGATCCGTTTTTCCGGAACCTGGCAGTTGGATGAAAATAGCGATTTGGTGTTCGTGCTGGATAAGGGCAGGTGCCAAAATAGAGGGGAACAGCTCGTTTTTAAGAGCAAGCTTCTTGCGGTAGAGGAAAACTCTGTTGTCTTTTCGATTTCCAGCTATAAGGAAACAGGTGCACGCATAAACCGTATCCAGTTGTTCAGGCTGACCGGGTTATGGAAGGCAGATAGATATAACCGCCTCAATTTTAGCGTCGGGCGGAAGTTGAATACCGATACGCTTGTATTCCAAGGCAGTTGGGAGATTAACAAAAATCAACAGGTTGAGTATATATACGAGAAGGCGAACCTTAAGACTAAAACCAGGCTTTCCGAAAAGTTTATATTCCGAGGGCATTGGCAAATAGTGCATAATAGAAAGCTTGCATACATTTTTTCACGTAACACTGGCTCTTGTTTCGAGTTCCGCGTTCAGCTTCAAACTACTAATCTCTATCCCCAGGCAGGAAAGATAAAGTTCCTCTTGGGAGCCGGCCTTAAGAAGAACAGGCGCCCTATACCAAAGACTATCTGTCTTTACGGAGAGTGGAAATTTTCCCGTAAGTGTGGATTACTCTTTGAGATGGCTTACGGGGCAGGAAAAATCCGTAATCTTGAATTTGGTTTTACGGTGGCAGTACGTAGGGCAGACAGCATTACATTGAATTTGACTGATACACAAAACAACCCGCTAGGCATTACAATCACCCTTACACATCGTTTTTTGGAGGAACACGAGGCGCAAGGTTTTATTCGGCTACGGCCGGAAAGAAAACAGATTGGCCTGGAGGCAGGATTAACCTTTCCGTTCTAAGCCAGGCCATCCTGGTACACAAAAAGCTTTGAAAATTCCATAACTTGTGGGATAATAATAAGTTAAATTCTTAAAAAAGTGCGATTTTTGAAGCCAAAGACAGCCAGAATTGCTCAATAAGCGTATATAAGTCCTGTAATAACTGTATTTTACCAAGAGCCTATTGTGAAAAAGATTAATCTGGGAATAATAGGGTGCGGGCATTGGGGCCCGAATTACGTGAGGAACTTTAGTGCAATGCCCGAAGCAAGGGTTGTATGGGTAAGCGACCTTAAAGAAGAAAGGCTTGCGCATATCAAGCAATTGTTCCCCGGGGTAAAGGTTTCCAGGGACTGTAACCGGCTCATTAACGACAATTCGCTTGACGCAGTAGTGATTGCCACCCCTACGGTTACCCACTACAGAATGGCTATGCGTTGCCTCCGGGCGGGTAAACATGTGCTGGTTGAAAAGCCGATGACAACAGCCGTCAAAGAGGCAGAAATACTTCTTGACCTTGCCTCAAAGCGCAAAAAAACGTTAATGGTGGGCCATACCTTCACTTATAATAGTGCAGTCCAGACAATAAAGGAACTCATTACGCAAGACAAACTGGGCAGGCTTTATTACCTTTATTCTTCGCGGACTAATCTTGGTCCGTTACGCAGTGACGTGAATGTGTTATGGGATTTAGCTCCTCATGATGTGTCCATGTTTTCTTATCTTCTGAGTTGCCAGCCGGTGAAGGTGAGTGCGCAGGGAGCCTCCTATTTACGAAAAGGCATAGAAGACGTAGTGTTTATTACACTTTACTTTCCGCACAATATAATCGCCGGCATACATTTGAGCTGGCTTAATCCGCGCAAGGTGCGGGAATTGACGATTGTAGGCAATAAAAAGATGCTGGTGTTCGATGATTTAAACAGTGCCAATCCTATCTTTCTCTATAGCAAAGGAGTGATACGCAAGCAGATTTCACTTCCCTATTATGATTCTTTCCGTGAATTCCAGTATATCATCCGCGACGGCGACGTAACAACGCCTAAGGTTGCGATGAAGGAGCCACTTGCAGCTGAATGCCGGCATTTTTTAGATTGTATTATGGCGGGAAAAGAACCCCATAGCAGCGGCAGGGATGGCCTCAGTGTCGTACGGGTGCTTTCAGCCATTCAGAACTCCCTGGAGGACAAAGGGCATCTAAAGGAGGTGCGTTAATTGATCACAGAAGCTAATAAATTAAATAAAGTCCGGCTTGGAAAAGGCTGCCTGGTTGACGAAGGAGTGGTATTAGGTTACCGCTCCGGCAGAAAGGGTTTGACTGGTATTTTAGTAATCGGCGCAGGGGCCCGCTTGCGCAGCGGTACTATTATTTATCAATCGAGCGTAATAGGGAACCATCTGGAAACCGGCCATAACGTCGTAGTCCGGGAGCAGAACCGCATCGGAAATAACTTTGCGATCTGGAATAATTCAACGGTGGATTACGGCTGTAAAATCGGAAATAACGTAAAGATCCATTGCAATTGTTATATAGCCCAATTCACCACTCTTGAAGACGATGTATTTCTTGCTCCGGGAGTCAGCATTGCCAATGACTTTCATCCTGGTTGTGATTTTTCTAAAAAGTGCCTGCGCGGCCCGACCGTAAAAAAGGGCGCGCAGATAGGCGTAGGCTCTACCTTGCTTCCTTATGTTACGATTGGGGAAGGGGCCTTGATTGGCTCAGGCAGCGTAGTAACCAAGGATATACCTGCGCACTCGGTTGCCTATGGGAATCCGGCCAGAGTAGCCGGCTCTGTTTTTGATCTTACGTGTAAATTCGGATTTACCGATAAGCCTTATCGCGAGGCGGTTAAGGCTAAGCGCCGTAAGTAGTATTTTAGAATTTTGGCCGCACCTTGGACTTGAAACAGCAGAAATACGCGCATCATTGAAAACTCTAAAGAATCCTTAAAATTATTTGATTCTAATATGTCCGAACAACCGGTTGTATTAATTAATCCCCCAAGCCCTTTTTTGATTAACCAAAAAAGCTTTTCTCCGCTGGGTATTCTCTACCTTGCCGCAGAACTAAAGAAAGATGGCCTGCCTGTGCAGGTGGTCGATCTTGCGGGTCGTGAGAGCGATATGGAAGAAGCGTTGGGCCGATACCTGCAGGCAGACATCTTCGGCATCAGCGCGACAACGCCTCAATACCCTTATGCAAGAAGCGTGAAAGAAATAATAAAAAAAGCAAATCCCGATGCAATGGTAGTGTTGGGGGGCGTGCACGGGACAGACCTCACTGAAAAATGCCTTAATGACAGGTTTGATATCGTGGTCAAGGGAGAGGGAGAGAAGGCGATAGTTAAGATTGCGCGTGATTTTGGGACGCATTCACTCGATTATAGAGTTTTGCAATTGCCTTACGAAAAAGATATAGATTCGCTGCCTCATCCCGCCCGGCATCTGATCCCTCTGAAGGACTACGGCTATGATATCGAAGGTATTCCCGGCACAAGCATCATTACCAGCAGGGGATGTCCTTATCATTGTGTGTTTTGCTCAAAAGGGGTCTGGGGGCAGGGAGTGAGGCTTCATAGTATTGAGTACGTCGTTGAAGAACTGAGTTCGATAATACAAGACTATGCGATCGACCATTTCCTTTTTCTCGATGACGCCATTAACATTGACAGAAGAAGGCTTATGCGGCTATGTGAAGCGATAAAGCCGCTTGCAATAAAGTGGCGTTGCTATGCGAGGGCAGAAACTCATGCGAAAGACATGCTTATTGCGATGAAAGAGGCAGGCTGCGTAGAAATAGGGGTGGGTATTGAGAGCGGTTCACAGAGGATATTGGATATTGTAGGAAAAGGAAGCACGGTTGAAAAGAATACCGGCTTTGTCAAAGAATGCAAAGCAGCAGGGGTAACGGTGAACGCCTTTGTGATGATTGGACTTCCGGGAGAAACGTACGAAACGGTCGAGGCAACAAAAAAATGGATGGAAGAGGCAATGCCGGATAAGTTCGGTTTCAATATTTTTATGCCCTATGTAGGCACTCCGGTCTGGCGTAATCTACAAAAATATGATTTGCGCATCGCTGATATCCCCGAGGAGCACAGTTGGGTAAAGGGAAGGTCAGGCCAGCACCATTGCTATGTCTCGACAGAAGGATTAAGCTCGCAAGAGATCTTAAGGTTGTTTAATGAGGTGTTCGATTACTACACGCAATTGTTGCATTGGAGGCCGGGAGTAGGCAGGGTGCCGCAGGCCGCTTGGGGAAATACAGCATGTTGATAGGGTTATTATTGTCTTTTGCGGGGTATCTGTTTCAGTCCTGGCCGAGGTTTTTTAACCGTTATTTCGGGGTAGATGTATGGAGGAACCTTTCTATTGCCGATGAGATCAGGACGCACAGACGTCTACCAAGGCAGAACCTTCCAAAATATATGCTAAAAGGGCCGTTTGACTACCCCCCGTTACTTACTATCGCTTTATCGCTTTTTCCTAAAAAGTGGCTTGAACGCTACCAGGGTTTTATCGCGCCTCTTTTTGATGCAATCACCGGCTTTATCCTTTTTGCATTCGCCTTCTTTCTTACGAAAGATATCGCGGTAGCTGCCCTGGCGCAGCTGCTTTTTATTACTAATCCCCTTGCGGCAATGGAGAACGCAAGCCTTACCGCAAGGAGCCTGGGTAATTTGACTTTTTCGTTAACGTTTCTTTTTACTATCCTATTTACCGTATTTCATTCCTGGGCATATTTCCTACTGGCAGTAATGTTTGCGTTCCTTGTTCTTTTCGCCCAGAAAATGGCTTCCCAGGCCCTGATTATGACTTCCGTCATCTTTGCCTTTTTTAAAGCAGATGTCTCTTATGTGTGCATTGTTTCTCTGGGCATAGTAGCTGCACTCTTGGTGGCAAAAGATCTGTATTTGCGTATCGCCAGAGGCCATCTTTGTGTGCTTAGATATTTTAGGAAGATCCTTGATGACCGCTATGCACATCAGGTAGCGGGTACTATTCCGTCAAAGGGCGGTAATGACTTTATTGATAAGGTTAAATCGTGCGTGAGGCAGCGACCTTTTTTGGCAATGGTAGCGAGTGCTCCGCTTGTTACCCTTGGCCTGGCGTTGTCCCTATGGGGCTTATTATTTATTCCGAAGAGTTTTTCGATCCCCCCCATTATGCATCTTTACCAGATATTGCTTCAATTTTGTCTCTGGCTTATAGTGCTTTATTGCGTGGGGATTCTTACCGCAGAAGTACGTATTGTGCAATTTTTAGGCGAGGGCATGAAATACCTTGTCTTTGCAAGTTTCCCCGCTTCTTTTGTCGTAGCATACGTATCCTTCTATGAAATCCGTTTAAGTACAAATTATATTCCCTTCTTGTCTACTGTGGCGGTTATCGCTATG
This sequence comes from Candidatus Omnitrophota bacterium, assembly GCA_028717045.1. Lineage (GTDB taxonomy): Bacteria > Omnitrophota > Gorgyraeia > Gygaellales > Profunditerraquicolaceae > SURF-25. The sequence goes on from JAQUON010000023.1 coordinate 8,516, forward strand.
AGTATCGCCCAAACAGTTTTCCTTCAGAAAAAGGGGATCGTCAATGACCGGCAGCGCAGCCTTACTCCTTCCCTCAGGCAGGTGATGGATTTCCTTGAGCGCGAACCGGGAGAAATCCGCTTGGCCACAATACCCTTTTCGTTATCGGATATGGTCGCCTATTTCACTAAATGCAATGTGCTTTCGTCGGACTCGGCGTTTGTATTAGGCAACGACCCTGCGTATACCGATTTTTATCCTGCGCTGAAGAAGCCGCTCGAAGAAATTATGAGTGCGCACAATATCAATTATTTATTGATCGATACACATTACGTAAGCTTGGCAGCCCTGCAGCTTGCTGCAGGCTCAAGGATAGTCCTGGAAAGAGAAAACCTGTGCCTCATAAAACGCTAAATAATAATTTTAGGGCTTCATTGTTAGAGTGCCATTCGGCTAAGCAGATACGGCAGAAGCTCTATGCGGCCTTGCCCGCTTTTGCCGATATTTTTCCGGCTTCTAAAGATGCGCACATCTTAATCAAGCCGAATTTAAACAGCAATATGAACGCATTAACGGGCAACACAACAGATTTGAGGCTGCTGGAAGCGCTTTTGAGCTACTTACGCGACCAGGGGTACCGCGTTATTACGATCGGCGAAGGGACCAGCAGCGGTTTCCACAGAGAGAAAATCAATATTTTCTCGCGCCTTTGCATTGACAGGGTGGCGAAGCGCTTTAACGCGAAACTGCTCGATCTTAATTTTGCACCTTATACGCATGTGGGGTTTGAGTACGGGGAAAAGGCGGCCGTGGCCCGGATATGCACAGAAGCAGATTTTTTTATCAACCTGCCAAAACTAAAGACACATTTTGAAGCCGGGCTTTCCGTGTGCCTTAAGAATATGATGGGTACGCTGGTCGGCCTTCCCAACAAACAAAAGACCCACCGCAGCCTTTTTAAAAATATCCTCAATCTCAATAAATTCGTAAAGCCGCATTTGCATATTGTTGACGGCCTTATCGCCATGGAAGGGACAGGCCCTTCGTCCGGTACTCCGGTCAGGGTTGACCTGGTGCTCATCGGCACCGATCCCTACCTCTTGGATTTAGCGTGTGCTAAGATTGCAGGCTTTGAGTATAAAGAAGTACCGTATCTGATGCTGGCAAAGGAACAGGGCCTGATAACACAAGAGTATTTGAATTTTGTTGAAGCATTTGTGCCTAAAGAGGCCATCAAGCCTTTTAAGAGGCCGCACGTTAATATGCTGGTTCGGTTCGTTAACAACCCTAAGTGGCAGTATAGCTTTATCAAGATACGGCTATCGCCAGTTATGAATACATTGTTTTCTCTTAAAAGTTTCGGCACCCTTCTTAATGCGACGGGTTTGCGCCAGGATGTTTTTGACAAGCAGGATTTATGCCTACAGCAAATGTGCCTGGAGACCGCTTTGTGCGATAACTGCAAAAAGTGCCAGGCGTATTGCCCGGTGGGCCTGACCTTACCCGAACAGTTGCAACCGCTGCATGAGCAGTGCATCGGTTGCCTCTATTGTTTTCTGGTCTGCCCGAAAAAGGCAATCAAGATAAAGGGGGATTTGGGTTTTTTCAAGGAGCAGTTAAAACGGTATGATGCTCTTACGCGCGCGATAACATAGCATAAGGAGCCAAAAAAATGATTAAAATAGGCATAGTCGGTTGCGGATATTGGGGGCCGAACCTAATCAGAAATTTCAGCGAAGTAAAAGGCGCGCAGGTAATTGCCTGCGCTGACGTCAGGCCTGACCGCTTGCAATTTGTGAAACAGAGATACCCGGCTATTGAAGTCACCAAAGAGTATAACCGCCTGCTGCAGCGTGAGGATATCGATGCGGTGAGCATTGCAACGCCCGCGTCAACCCACTTTTCCCTTGCCCGCGAAGCCCTTGCGCATAATAAGCACGTGCTCATAGAGAAGCCTATGACGAAATCATCAAAAGACGCGCAAGAGCTTATCCGCGCGGCGAAACGCAAAAAGAGGGTTTTGATGGTCGGCCATACCTTCGAGTATGCGGGGGCAGTGCGTAAGATCAGGGAGCTTTTGAGCCGGGGTGAAATTGGCGACATTTTCTATTTTGATTCCACCAGGGCGAACTTGGGCCTTTTTCAGAAAGATGTCAATGTTATCTGGGACCTGGCACCGCACGACCTCTCAATTATGCTTTACGCACTCAAGCTAAGCCCCGTCTCGGTGCTGGCGGTAGGAAATGCCTATGTCAATTCGTCAGTCGAGGATATCTGCTATATAACCCTGTTTTTTCCTAAGAAGATCATCGGCCATATTCATATCAGCTGGTTGGCGCCCGTTAAATTCAGGCGCACGGTCATTGCGGGGAGCAAAAAAATGATCGTATACGACGATGTCGAGAATATCGAGAAAGTAAAGGTGTTTGAACGCGGAGTCACGGTCAAAGAAAACAGCGGGCCCAAAGGGATACTGGAGCGGCAGCTTTTTTACCAGATGGGAGATGTATGGAGCCCGCGGATTGATACGCAAGAGCCCCTGAAAATCGAATGCGAGCATTTTATTGATTGTGTCAAAAACGGCAAGGCGCCTTCCAGCGACGGCGCAAAAGGCCTTGAGATCGTAAGGATACTGGAGGCCGTGGACAGGTCGATTAAAGAAGGCGGGAAAATAATACATATTTAAATGGATAGACGCATAGATCCAGAGGAGCCGGCAGGAGTAAGCGTTATTCTGCCCGCGTTCAATGAGAAGAATAACCTTAAAACGGTCGTTGAATCTGTCATTGCTTCCGTTGCTCCCAATACGAATGCGTACGAAGTTATCATAGTTGACGATGGAAGTAGAGACGGGACCGATGCAGTGGCGCAGTCATTAACGGGCCTGCGGGGGGTAAAGCTCTTTCGGCACGAAGCCAATTTGGGGATGGGCGAAGCAGTCAAGACAGGCATCCGCCACGCTGAGTTCCCGATACTAATGGACATTCCTTGCGATAATCAGTTTAATGCGCAGGATATCGTGCCGTTTATCGATAAGATTAAAACCGCAGATATTGTGGTGGGATACCGGGTCAATAAGGCCCAGGGTTTCAGGCGGAAACTTTTTAGCGCATTCAATATCCTTCTACTGAGGGCCTTTTTCGGTCTTGCGCTTAAGGACCCTACATGGGTTAAAATGTTCAGAAAAAAAATCTTTGATACCATTCAGATGGAATCAAGGGGTTTTTTCTGGGAGACCGAAGTATTGGTAAAGGCCAAGGCGCAAGGGTTTAGAATCGAAGAGGTACCCACGACCATGCAGCCAAGGCTTTCCGGCAAATCCAAGGGTAATAGTTTTTTCAGGGCGTTCGACGTGTTGCTGTCTATGCTGCGGTTGAAGATTGGATTTATCACTTCGCGTTTTTTTAAAAGATGAACGTTGTATTAATAAACCCTTCTGTGCAAAAAGTAGTTGAAAGCCGCTATGACAGGCCGGTCTTTCCCCACCTGGGGCTGGGCTACATAGCTTCGTATCTGCGTAGCCGGGGCGTTGCCTGCAGCGTGCTTGATGCAAAGATGGAGGGCTTAAGCCTTTCCGGCCTCTTGGGGCGTTTGAAAGAAATCAAGCCGCATTTAGTCGGCTTGACATCGATGACTCACGAAATTGGCAACGTTCATTTCGTTGCCAAGCGGATCAAGGAATCATTTCCCGGTGCCAAGATTGCCTTAGGAGGAGTGCATGCAACCTTTTTGCCTTTAGAAACATTGCGGGATTATCCCGAATTTGATTTTATTGTTTCCGGTGAAGGCGAAGAGACTTTTTTTGACCTTTATAACTCACTCTCCTGCGGTAAGCCAGGCGCAGGCGTTATTGCGGGTTTAAGTTTCCTTGAAGACGGTACCATCAAGACGAATCCATCAAGGGAAAAGATTCACAACCTTGACGGTTTGCCTTTTCCTGCCTGGGAGAGTTTCCCCTTAGCGAAGGAATATCCTGTGATGACAAGCAGGGGGTGTCCGTTTGAGTGTATTTTCTGCGCCAATCCCAACGGCAGGGTATTGCGTGCGCGTTCCGCTGAAAGCGTAGTAAGCGAATTCGAATGGGTAGTGAATACGTTTCATCCCCAAAGGATTGTTTTCTGGGACGAGGGTCTCACGTTTGACCGTAGGAGGGCAGAATCAATTTTTGATTCACTTATTAAAAAGGGCCTTCATAAAAAGGTACGATGGTATGCGCAGACGCACGTCTCAAGCGTCGATTACCTCTTGTGTAAGAAAATGAAAGAGGCAGGCTGTGTCTCTATTGGGCTAGGGATCGAATCCGGTAATGAAAGAATTCTTTCCCGTCTTCGCAAAAAAACAAGCATCTCGAAAATTGAAAAGGCAGTAAAGGACGCCAAGCGGGCAGGTTTGCCTGTTGAGGGTTATTTTATTTTCGGCCACCCCCACGAAACAAAAGAAACCGCCCTGGATACTTTGCGGTTTGCAGTGAGGCTTAACCCGGAATACCCGGTGTTTGGTATCATGGTTCCGTATCCGGGAACCGAGGTGTTGCGGATGGCTCAAGAAGGAGAAGGGGATTACCGGTTGCTTTCCAGGGATTGGTCTGACTATAATAAACAGCTGGGCCACGCGCTTGAACTTACCAATTTGAACCGCCGCCAGCTGGAGTTGTTTCAACTTAAAGGATATATGTATGTGTTTATATGTAACGTAAGGCTCATAAGCCTGGCAAGGTTCTTTTTTAGATACAGAAAAGAAGCGCTCGCGTTTTTGAAAAAAATGCTGTTACGAAAGGACGGTCATGGACCTGCGGCAGTTTAATCCTTTAAAGGTATTGAACCACTGGGAGACGCTGAAGGTGATCATCAGCGGGAAAAACCCCTTCCCCGTTTCTTGCGAAATCGACCCCAGCAATATCTGTAACCATAATTGCGTCTGGTGTATTAATGACCGGTTTCGGAAATCAAACAAAGTAATGATACCCAAAGAGTTAATGTTTAGAATCATCAGGGAAATGGCTGCCTGCGGCGTTAAGTCTATTGCGTTTACAGGCGGAGGAGAGCCGCTTATGAATCCGGCAAGCATAGAGGCTATTCGGCTGACAAAAAAATTGCGGCTGGATGCCGGTATCGTAACTAACGGCGAACTTCTTGATCCCGAGAAATGCCAAGCCATTGTGGATAATTGCAGCTATGTCCGCATAAGCCTTGATGCCGGCACCCGCAGGACTCACAAAATTGTCCATGCCCCGCTCGATATGCACAAAGACGTATACCGCAAGATTCTTGATAATATCGCATTGCTGGTAAAATACAGGTCGAAAAATAAAAAACGCATTACGGTTGGGATCGGCTATCTGGTAAATCTAGATAATTATCACGAAATCGCAAAGGCCGCGAAATTGGTACGCGATCTGGGCGTTGATTACATACAGATACGGCCTGCGTTCATGCCCGGGAAGCAGCTTTCCGAAAAAATCCGTTTTGAGGCAGAACGCTTAATCCAGGAAACCCTGGCATTGTCCTGTAGGCAGTTTTATGTATTTCCGATCCTGCACCGTTTCGATGAAGTGATAAACCTTGACCGGGCATATGACCGTTGCCTTGGTCACGGTCTCGTAGGCGTGGTCGCGGCAAATGCAAAAATGTATATTTGCTGTCAGTTAAGGGGAATTGAGGCATTTTGTATCGGCGACCTTCGCCGGGCATCATTCTCTGGAATATGGAAAGGCAAGAGGAGAAGCGCAGTGGTTCAATCAATAGACCTCAACCGTTGCCCTCCTTGCCGTTACAACAAATATAACGAAATCTTGGATTATCTTGCGAGTGAAAATAAGCCGCACAAAAATTTTCTTTAAGGTATGGAACTAAAAGGAAAAAACATTTTAGTCACAGGAGGCACCGGCTTTTTGGGCAGCTACATCGTCCAGCGCTGTCTTGATGAAAAGGCCAGGGTGCGGGTT